>NZ_QAIU01000428.1:0-3798 GCF_003061205.1 Pseudomonas sp. HMWF006 | reverse complement strand
GCCCAATAGTGGCCCATACTGTACAGCGCAGGGGCCGTGCTGCTTGACCACCCGGTTAACGCTGGGCATGCTTGGCGCCGTTTAGGGTGCGGCCAAGGTTTGAAACGCCGTGTTTGCTGGTTATTGGCGTTGAACGTGCCCCTGTGGATACCGCTTTCAAGCGGCATCTTGAGTTGCTTGGGTCAGGCCGGAATGCACCGCGTCTGCCATCAAAAACAGGATCATTTGAAAAATGGCCACATACGACATCCTGATTGCCGATGATCACCCCCTGTTTCGTAGCGCACTGCACCAAGCGGTGACGCTGGGCCTCGGCCCGGATGTACGGCTGGTGGAAGTGGCGAGCATCGCCGAGCTGGAAGCGCGTCTGACCGAAAAGGCCGACTGGGATCTGGTCCTGCTGGACCTGAACATGCCCGGCGCCTACGGTTTCTCCGGCCTGGTGCTGCTGCGCGGGCAATACCCGCAGATTCCGGTGGTGATGGTGTCGGCGCAGGAAGAAGCCTCGGTCATGGTCAAGTCCCGCGAGTTCGGCGCCAGCGGCTTTATTCCCAAGTCCAGCGACCTGAGTGTGATTCAGGAAGCGGTGCGCAAAGTGCTCGACGGCGATGTGTTCTGGCCACCGCAGGCCTTCGAAGCGGTCAGCGTGTCCGACGAAGCCAAGGCCGCCAGCGATGGCCTCGCCAGCCTGACGCCGCAACAGTTCCGCGTGCTGACGATGGTCTGCGAAGGGTTGTTGAACAAGCAGATTGCCTACGAGCTGAGTGTGTCGGAAGCGACCATCAAGGCCCACGTGACAGCGATCTTTCGCAAGTTGAATGTGCGCACCCGGACTCAGGCGGCCTTGCTTCTGCAACAACTTGAGTCAATTTCGAGCTGATAAAGCGCGCGACTTCACGCTTTTTTGACTTTTGTTGAACTAGCTTTCCCACTCCTTATTGGTTGGTTTTCACTTTATGTCACCTTTCAAGGGCCAGACTGGCCTGAAACGCATCCTCAACGCTTCCGGTTATTCGCTCGACGGTCTGCGCGCAGCCTTCACCGGTGAAGCGGCATTCCGCCAGTTGGTGCTGCTCAATGTGGTGTTGATCCCACTGACGTTTTTCCTGAATGTCAGCCGTGTCGAGCAGGCGGTGTTGATCGCCGTCTGCCTGCTGGCGCTGATCGTCGAGTTGCTGAACTCGGCAGTGGAAGCGGCCATCGACCGCATCTCGCTGGAATTGCACCCGCTGTCGAAGAACGCCAAGGACATGGGCAGCGCCGCACAATTCGTGGCACTGAGCATGATTGCCCTAGTGTGGGCAGTGATTCTGCTTTAAGCGATATTTTGCAAGACGATCTCGTCGCTGCGCTGCACCCCGGCGGTGAAAGCGCGGCACAGTTCGAGAAACTCGCGCATGGCCGAAGTCTGGTATTTCTGTTTGTGCCAGATGAAGTAGAACTGCCGGGCCAGGTCCAGGTCCGGTGTCTCCACCGGCACCAGACTGCCGCGCCGAAATGCATCGCGCAGTGCCAGCCGCGAGATGCAGCCAATCCCCAGCCCCGATTCCACGGCGCGTTTGATCGCTTCGGTGTGTTCCAGCTCCAGCCGGATATTCAGCGCGCTGCGATGATGACGCATGGCCTGATCGAAGGTCAGCCGCGTGCCGGAACCCTGTTCCCGCAGAATCCACGCCTCGTGGGTCAATTCTTCCATGGTTGCACTGCCGCGTTTGGCCAGCGGGTGTTGCGGCGCGCAGAACACCACCAGCTCATCCTCGACCCAGCTCTGCACTTCGATGTCCGGATGGCTGCAATCGCCTTCGATTAGACCCAGATCAATTTCGTAATGGGCGACTTGTTGCACGATATTGGCAGTGTTCTGTACGTGCAGCTTCACCTGGCTTTCCGGGTGGCGCTGCATGAAACCGCCGATCAGCAGGGTTGCCAGATAATTGCCGATGGTCAGCGTCGCTCCCACCGACAGCGAGCCGAAACCGGATTTGCCGTTGAGCAGGTCTTCGATTTCCTTGGCCTGATCGAGCAGGGCCACCGCTTGCGGCAACAGTTGTTTGCCAAGGGCGTTGAGGCTCAGGCGTTTACCCGCGCGATCGAACAGTTGGCAGCTGGACTGGCGCTCCAGTTCGGTGATCGAGGTGCTGGCAGCCGATTGCGAGAGGTTGAGCAGACCCGCAGCACGGGATACGCTTTCCTGCTGGGCGACGGCGACGAAGACTTGCAGTTGACGGAGAGTAAATCGCATATCTATATAACCGATAACCCTTATCTTAATAATCCAGTTAACAGATATTGTCGTCGCTATTAGAATGCGATGCAATTGCGCACCGTCGGCCGTTTCCAGGCAAGCGCAGACCCAATATCCAGGAGTCCCACGTACATGAGCAACATGAACCACGAGCGTGTCCTCAGTGTTCATCACTGGAACGACACTCTGTTCAGCTTCAAGTGCACCCGCGATCCGGGCCTGCGCTTCGAGAACGGTCAGTTCGTGATGATCGGCCTGCAACAGCCCAACGGCCGCCCGCTTATGCGCGCTTACTCGATTGCCAGCCCGAACTGGGAAGAGCATCTCGAGTTCTTCAGCATCAAAGTGCCTGACGGTCCGCTGACTTCGCAACTGCAGCACCTGAAGGAAGGCGACGAGATCATCATCTCGAAAAAGCCTACCGGCACCCTGGTACTGGACGACCTGAATCCGGGCAAACACCTGTATCTGCTGAGCACCGGTACCGGTCTGGCGCCGTTCATGAGCGTGATCCAGGACCCGGAAACCTACGAACGCTTTGAAAAAGTGATCCTGGTGCACGGTGTGCGTTACGTCAACGAAGTCGCCTACCGCGAATTCATCACCGAGCACCTGCCGCAGAACGAGTTCTTCGGCGAGGCGCTGCGTGACAAGCTGATCTACTACCCGACCGTGACCCGCGAGCCGTTCGAGAACCAGGGCCGTCTGACCGACCTGATGCGCAGCGGCAAGCTGTTCAGCGACATCGGTCTGCCACCGATCAACCCGCAGGACGACCGCGCGATGATCTGCGGCAGCCCGAGCATGCTCGACGAGACCAGCGAAGTGCTCGACAGCTTCGGCCTGAAGATCTCGGCGCGGATGCGCGAGCCGGGTGATTACCTGATCGAGCGTGCATTCGTCGAGAAGTAAGCCCCGCTCCCACAATTGGTGTTGTGGTGACACAGTAAAAGCCCGCGTTGCCTGAGAAGGCAGCGCGGGCTTTTTCGTTTCCGGGGATTACGCCCCGGCGGGGATCACTTCGAGCACGCGGATCTGCTCCGGTGTCGGGTAATGCCAGCGCACGTCCAGATCCCAGAATTGTGCGCCGTACTCGCGCTCGGGCAGCGGGGTTTGATACGCCGGGCGCGGATCCTGAGCCAGACACTGTTCAATCAGCTCAACCAACGGCTCGTCGAGGCGCTGAGCGTGTGTGTGCGCCTGTTGCAGCGCCGAATCCGTCCACTGCACGTCAATCAGCTGTGGCGCGGCGCTGGCGATGCTGTTGGCGGCTTCGGGGATGATGTCGGCGTATGGCACGTAGGGTTTGATGTCGAGAACCGGCGTGCCATCAAGCAAGTCGATCCCGGAGATGAACAGGCGATTGGCTTCGACCTTGTCCAGTTTCACCACTGATTGGCCGATGCCGTTCGGTCGGTGCGTGGCGCGGGTGGCGAACACGCCCATGGATTTGTTGCCACCCAAGCGTGGCGGGCGCACTTTCAGGCGAGGTTTTTCTTCCAGTGCTTGATGAAACAGGAACAGCAGCCACACATGGCTGACCTGCTCCAGAC
>NZ_QAIU01000427.1:3487-4341 GCF_003061205.1 Pseudomonas sp. HMWF006 | reverse complement strand
GGCCATGGCCTGAGCAATGTCATCACCGCCGGTGCGCATGGTCGCGGTGCCCCACACCGACAGGCCGAGCTGACGCAGGTGATCACCGTGATCCTGCAGGTGCCGCTCGAGAATCAATGTGGCCGACTGGAAACCGATACGCCACGCGGTGGTGGTGGGCAGGTTGCGCACGTCCACCGAATAGAAGTTGCGTCCGGTGGGCAACACGTCGAGACGACCACGGCTGGGTGCGCCGCTGGGGCCAGCGGGGACGAAGCGACCGCTGAGGGCGTCGAGCAGGCCGCGCATTTCTGCCGGGCCGCAGGCATCGAGGCGTGGCGCGACGACTTCGCGCAGATGGTCGATGATTGCACTGACCTCCGCCCAACGCGGTCCTTGCAGGCGTGAGCCTATTCGCGATAGCAGTGTGTCAGTGGACTCAATGTTGGCTGACACACCGCCATCGCGAACAGGCTCACTCCTACAAGGGATTTGTAGTGTTTGGGAGATCAGGTCCGAAGCAAACAGTTCGAGGCGTTCGCGGGTGTCGCCGGCAGTGCGCCAGACTTCGTCGATTTGCGATTGCAGCGCCTCGGGACGCGGGCCTGTCCATGGATCGGCCAGCACACAATCGAGTGGATCGAATCCGAGTTCGAACGCTTTGGCGAGTGCTCGCAACAGGCTTGATTGCGCGCCTTTGCCGTCGCCTCGTGGAATCCGTAGCAGCGCGAGCAACGTATCGTTCCGCAAACGCCCGGTCGGCGATTCGCCAAAAATGTGCAGACCGTCGCGTATCTGCGATTCCTTCAGATCACACAGATACGTATCGAGGCGCGGCAACCAGATCGCTGCGTCGGCATCGCTGTCCAGCGCGG
>NZ_QAIU01000427.1:2226-3477 GCF_003061205.1 Pseudomonas sp. HMWF006 | reverse complement strand
GCGTATCGCGCACCAGTTGCAGAATGTCGCGCTGTAGCTCCCGGGCGCGGCGCGGATCGAGCAGTTGCGCTTCGTAATACTCGTCGGCCAGCAGCTCCAGATTACGCAGCGGGCCGTAGGTTTCGGCGCGGGTCAGCGGCGGCATCAGGTGGTCGATGATCACCGCTTGCGTGCGCCGTTTGGCCTGGGCGCCCTCGCCCGGATCGTTGACGATAAACGGATAGATGTTCGGCAGCGGCCCGAGCAGTGCGTCCGGCCAGCAGTTTTCCGAGAGGCCGACGCCCTTGCCCGGCAGCCATTCGAGGTTACCGTGCTTGCCGACGTGGATCACCGCGTGGGCGCCGTAGGTCTTGCGCAACCAGAAATAGAACGCCAGATAGCCGTGGGGCGGCACCAGATCCGGGTCGTGATACACCGCGCTCGGGTCGACCTGATAGCCGCGCGCCGGTTGAATGCCGACAAAAGTCAGACCGAAGCGCAGACCGGCGATCATCATGCGTGCGTCGCGGCACATCGGATCGTTTTGCGGCGCGCCCCAGCGCTCGGTCACGGCCGTGCGATTGGCCTCGGGCAGTGCGTTGAACTGGGCCAGGTAATCATCCATCGCCAGACTTTGCTGGCACGGGCGCAGATCAATCGTCTCGAGATCGTTGCTGACGCCACCGAGCAATTGCTGAATCAACTCGGTGCCGCTGCCCGGCAGCTCTGCCGCGACCGGATATCCCTCAGCCTGCAACGCACGCAGGATGTTCAGCGCCGCCGCCGGCGTGTCGAGACCGACACCGTTGCCGATGCGGCCGTCACGGGTCGGGTAATTGGCGAGAACCAGTGCGATGCGCTTACCGGCATTCGGCACCCGCGCGAGTTCGATCCAGCGCCGCGCCAACTCAGCGACGAAATCCATTCGTTCGGGCTGCGCGCGGTAACAGACCACATCGGACTGGCTGCGCTCGCTGCGCCAGGCCAGATCCTTGAAGCTGATCGGCCGACTGATGATGCGTCCGTCGAGTTCCGGCAAGGCAATGTGCATCGCCAGATCGCGCGGGCCCAGCCCCTGCTCGCTGTCGCGCCAGCCGGGCTCGTTGTCCTGGGCGCAGATGGCCTGAATCACCGCAATGTTGCGGCGAAACGGCCGCAGGTGCGGGGCTTCCGGGCTGGACTGGGCGAAACCGGTGGTATTGAGAATGACCCCTGCCTCGACTTCATCCAGCCAATCCTCGACCACGCTCAGGCAGCCCGGCTCTTTCAGAC
>NZ_QAIU01000427.1:0-2216 GCF_003061205.1 Pseudomonas sp. HMWF006 | reverse complement strand
GTCAGCCAGTGCGGCGCTGGTTTTGTCCGGGTGATAAATCGCCGTACGCGGCAAGGCTTGCGGCTCGCCCCACAGGTAATCACGGGCGAGCCAGCGGTTGGCCAGGCAATGAAAGAAATCCAGCGCATTGCCCAGGCCACCCTGACGCAGGAACTGCCAGAGGCGGTCGCGATCTTCGGCGGGCACGGTGCTCAGGTCACTGAGCTCCGGGTCGGGGCGATCATCGCCCGGTACCAGAATCACCTGCACGCCGCGCTCCGACAGCTCGACCAGCCGCTCGACGCCGTAGCGCCAATAAGCGATGCCGCCGTGCAGCGAGATCAAAATCACCTTGGCGTGGCGTAACACCTCGTCGACGTACAGATCGACCGACGCGTGATTCTGCACCTGCATCGGGTTGGCCAGACGCAGGCTCGGGTAATCCTCGGGCAACTGCTGCGCGGCTTCGGCGAGCAGCGCCAGGCTGGAATCGCCGCTGCACAGGATCACCAGCTCGGCGGGGGTTTGGCCAAGGTCGGCGATGTTGTCATCCGACACGAAACCGCCGGGCTGGGTCCTGAGCAGGTGCATGGTTTAAACGCTGAGCGCGGCGCGCAGTTGCGCTTCGAGTTGTGCGGCGTCGAGCTCCTGACCGATCAGTACCAGACGGGTGACGCGCGCTTCATCGGCGCCCCACTGACGGTCGAAATGCTTGTCGAAACGCGTGCCCACGCCTTGAATCAGCAGGCGCATTGGCTTGTTCGGAATGGCGGCGAAACCTTTGACACGCAGGATGCCGTGCTTGACCACCAGTTGCGTCAGGGCGTCGAGCAGCAGGCTTTCGTCGGCTTGCGGCAGTTCGATGGAGATCGAATCGAAGGCGTCGTGATCATGGTCATCGTGGTCGTCATCGCCTTCACCATGGTGGTGATCATGATGGCTGTGGCGGCTGTCGATGTGTTCTTCGGAACCTGCGCCGAGGCCGATCAGCACGTCCAGCGGCAGACGACCGTTGCTCGCTTCGATGATTTTCACCGCCGGCGGCAGTTCTTCGGCGACTTCAGCGCGTACACGCGCCAGATCTTCAGGGCTGGTCTGGTCGGCTTTGTTCAGAATGACGAGGTCAGCGCTGGCCAGTTGATCGGCGAACAGTTCGTGCAGCGGCGATTCATGATCGAGGTTCGGATCGAGTTTGCGCTGAGCATCGACCTGATCCGGGAACGCAGCGAAAGTGCCGGCGGCCACGGCCGGGCTGTCGACCACGGTGATCACCGCATCAACAGTGCAGGCGCTGCGGATTTCCGGCCACTGGAAAGCCTGCACCAGCGGTTTTGGCAGGGCCAGCCCGGAAGTTTCGATGAGGATATGGTCGAGATCGCCGCGACGGGCCACCAGTTCGCGCATCACCGGGAAGAACTCTTCCTGAACGGTGCAGCACAGGCAGCCATTGGCCAGTTCGTAGACCCGGCCGGTGGCTTCTTCTTCGGTGCAACCGATGGTGCATTGCTTGAGGATTTCGCCGTCGATGCCCAACTCGCCAAACTCGTTGACGATCACCGCGATACGACGGCCCTGGGCGTTGTCGAGCATGTGCCGCAGCAGCGTGGTTTTGCCCGAACCGAGGAAGCCGGTAACGATGGTGACGGGGAGTTTGGCCAGTGTTTTCATCGGTATGCCCTTTGGCAAAGCGGCGGGCATACGGGACGAGAACCGGCAACGCGCATGCGCGCCGGAAGCGTTCGCCACCGGATCACCCCGCCCGGTTGTAGTGAGAATCTGTGACGAGGCAGGTCTCCTGGCTGACGGCGTTCAGGCTTGGCCTGGCATTCGCTGCGCCTTCCCGCTGGCTCTTTGATCGAGCTGGCAGTGGCGTGGCAGCGAACTTCGCCGTTCACAGTTGCGGGGGCAGCCGCGGCTTTGACCGCGTTCCCTTCTTAGCTTCGGCATGTGCCGAAGAACCTCGAAAGCGCAAGGCTACGCATGGTGTGGGGATGGGTCAATGTTTGGATTGGGGGCGTATCCGTTTCTGCGGGTGTTGCTGATTAGGGTTCCGCCCTTACGGCGGGTCACTTTTTCCAAACGCCGAAAAAGTAACCAAAAAGGCTTTACCCTGACGTTCGGCCCTCGCCGTGGCTCGGGTCCCTTCGCTCCGGGATCTATCCGGGGGGCATCGCCTCCGGTTTGCTTCGCTGCACCTCCTCTCGATGTGTTTGGCTGCGCCAAACGGTCGCTACGCT
>NZ_QAIU01000426.1:9380-10251 GCF_003061205.1 Pseudomonas sp. HMWF006 | reverse complement strand
GTATCAGCCCGATCCGTTTCTGGGCCAGGGACGCATGATGTTTCGCACGCGTGACCTGGGGCGCTGGACCGCAGACGGTGAGCTTGAACATCTGGGGCGTGTCGATGATCAGGTCAAGGGCAGAGGCTTTCGGGTTGAACTCGACGCGGTGTCAGCGGCGCTGGAGTCCGCGCCGACCTGCGAGCGGGCGGTCACGCTGAAGCTCGACAGTCGTCATCTGGTGGCCTTCGTTTATCCCGCCAGTACAGATGTCGATGCAGCGCGTGCCTGTTGTGAAGCGCGGCTTGCCTACTATTGCGTGCCGTCGTTGATACTCGCCGTTGACGAGATTCCGCTGACGTCCCGGGGCAAGGTCGACAAGCGCTTGCTTCTTGAGTGGGCAGTGGCGCATCAGGCCGAACAAACAGACGCCGGGCAGCCAGTGCGGGTGCAGGCATGAGTGCGCCACAGGTGAACATCGTCCTGCCTGCCCGGCGGCCACTCTGGCAACGTCTGGGAACACTGCCGATGTTCTCGCATTACAACCGTCTGGTGGTGTTAGTGCTGGCCTGCAACATGGCCGTGCTGGTGTACGGCATCACGGTCGGGCAGATGTGGTCCACCGCCGGTGTGAATTTGCCGATGTTGTCGGCACTGGTGGTGGCGAATCTGTCCCTGGCGATACTGATTCGTCAGCAGTACCTCATCAATCTGTTGTTCTGGCTGGCCACCCGGGCGCCCACGACCTGGCCGTTGGCGGTTCGCCGGTCGCTGGCCAAGGTTTACCACTTCGGCGGCCTGCACAGTGGTGGCGCAATGGCTGCGATTGCGTGGTTTGTCCTGTTGTTCGGTTCGATGATCTGGCAGCGGCTCGAAGGGCCGGGGGGCGTTT
>NZ_QAIU01000426.1:2325-9370 GCF_003061205.1 Pseudomonas sp. HMWF006 | reverse complement strand
GTTGGGGCTCCTGTTACTGGTGGCAGTCATGGCGATGCCAACCCTGCGCGGGCGTTTTCATAATGCGTTCGAACGCACCCACCGTTTCGCCGGGTGGGCCGCGTTGGCGATGTTCTGGGCAATGACGCTGGTCTCTGCGCGGGAACAGGATCGCGCGGCTGCGCTGATCGATGTACTGGCGCAGTCCGCCTCGTTCTGGATGTTGCTGCTGGTCACGATGAGCATTGCCTTGCCGTGGCTGCGATTACGCAAAGTGCCAGTCAGCCTCGTGCGGCCTTCGTCGCATGCGGTGATAGTGCGCTTGGAGCACCACACCCCGTTTGCCGGCTCCGCCACGGCGATCAGCCGTAATCCGCTGTGGGAATGGCATTCGTTCGCCAACATTCCCACACCGGGAAAGGAGGGTTTCCGCCTGATCATTTCCCGGGCCGGCGACTGGACCGGGGCGTTCATCGAGCAGGCGCCAACACATGTCTGGGTCAAGGGCATCACCACGGCCGGCGTGGCGCATATCGAAACACTGTTCAAATCGGTGGTGTATATCGCCACCGGCAGCGGTATCGGGCCGGTATTGCCCCATTTACTCGCTAGGCAAGTGCCAATCCGCCTGATCTGGTCGACCCGCAGTCCGAGAGCCACGTATGGCGATTCGCTGGTGGACGAAATCCTCGAGGCCCAGCCTGATGCGCTGATCTGGGACACAGATGTGTCCGGCAAACCCGATCTGGTGACATTGGCCTATGCCGCCGTGCAGTCGTTCGGCGCTGAAGCGGTGATTTGCATCTCAAATCAGCGGCTGACTGAACGTGTGGTCGAAGAAATGGAAGCGCGTGGCATACCGGCCTACGGCGCCATCTGGGATTCCTGAGCTCGCGGCGACTGTTTTCCTCCCGACACTTTTTACCGACATGAGATGAATATGAATCTGTTGATCGAAAGACAGGGCCGAGTCGTGTTGATCCGGCTCAACCGCCCGCAAGCCCGAAATGCCCTGAACACCGAAATGATGCGTGAACTGCTGGAGACCCTGCACGGGCTGGACACTGATCCGGGCGTCGGGTGTTTCGTGATTACCGGGACCAAGGATTACTTTGCCGCCGGCGCCGATATCAAGGAAATGCATGAAAAATCCTGCCTGGACATGATTGAGCAAGATTACTTCGCCGGATGGGATGCCTTTGCCCGGCTCCGGACGCCGAAGGTGGCTGCTGTCGCGGGCTACGCCTATGGCGGTGGTTGTGAGCTGGCGATGATGTGTGACCTGATCATCGCCGCCGAATCCGCGACGTTCGCCTTGCCGGAAATTACCCTCGGGGTGATGCCGGGCATGGGTGGGACTCAACGGCTGACGCGCCTGATTGGCCGGGCAAAAGCCATGGACATGATCCTGACCGGGCGTTCGATCAGTGCTCGGGAAGCGGAACAGGCGGGGTTGCTGTCGCGGGTGACGGCCGCCGATCAATTGCTTGAGCAGGCGCTGGCCGTTGCGCAGCGCATTGCCGGGTTTCCACGAACGGCGACATTGGCAGCCCGCGAAGCGGTGGATCGAGCGCTGGAGTCGGGGTTGAGCGATGGCATCCTGTTCGAGCGCAGAGTGTTTCATGGCTTGTTTGCCACCCCGGCGCAAAAAGAGGGCATGCAGGCGTTTCTGGAGAAGCGCGAACCCCGTTTTGATCAGGTGTAGCCTGCCTGCACGCGGCATCACACGCAGAGCCATGAAAGAAACTACAGTGCAAAGGGAATAACCCTACGAGACGGGCGTCTTATAGCACCTTCCCCTATGGCCATTGGCCCTGGAGTCTTTCATGGTTGATCCCACCTCACCCCACGCTTCTCCGCCTGGCAGGCCGCAGCGTCCGCCCTTGAGTGCCGCGAGCCTGCTATTTCGACTGGCCGGCATTGCCGTTGTGGTCGGCGCTGTAGCCGGGGCGTTTGCCTACGTGCACGGTAACTTTGAGCCACAACGGCTGACGCCCAAGGCGTTGGTCGATGTGCTGGAGAAAAACAACGGTGTGCATCCCGGTTTCCGCCGCAATCACGCCAAGGGCGTGTGCGTGATCGGGCATTTCGAGAGCAGCGGTGAGGCGCGCGCGTTCTCCACGGCGCAGGTGTTCAACGATCCGCGGACCCCGGTGGTCGGACGTTTCGCCTTGCCGGCGGGCAATCCCTATGCGCCGGACAACAGCGTGCCGATTCGCAGTCTGGCGTTGCGCTTCACCCAGGCCAACGGTCAGCAGTGGCGTACCGGGATGAACAGCATGCCGGTGTTCCCGGTGGGCACGCCCGAGGCGTTCTATCAGTTGCAACAGGCGCAGTCGCCGGACCCGGCCACCGGTAAACCGGACCCGGCCAAGGTCCCGGCGTTCTTTGCCGCGCACCCGGAGGCGGTGCCATTTCTGACGTGGATCAAGACCGCCAGGCCGTCAGCCAGTTACGCCACTGAAACCTACAACAGCGTCAACGCGTTCTATCTGGTGGATGCCAGCGGCAAGAAGCAGGCCGTGCGCTGGAGCATGAAACCGTTGGCCCAGGACACGGCGGGCGCCACCGCGCCTGAGGGCAGCGATTTTCTGGAGAAAGACCTGGTGCAACGCCTGGCCGCGGCGCCCCTGCGTTTTCAGTTGAACATCACCCTGGCCAATGCCGATGACCCGGTGAACGACGCCAGCAAAATCTGGCCCGAGGGGCGCAAGGTGTTGAACGCCGGCACCCTGGTGCTGGAGAAAACCCAACCGCAGTTGAGCGGCGAGTGCCGTGACATCAACTATGACCCGCTGGTGCTGCCAGCCGGTATTCAAGGCACCGACGACCCGCTGCTCGCAGCACGCTCCGCCGGTTACGCCAATTCCTACCTGCGTCGCACCAGCGAAGTCAGCCAGTTGCCCGCCGCCAGACAGGAGGCTCGTCCATGAGCACTCAACCGACACATTTCGCTTTGTTGGCGCGGCTGCTGCACTGGTTGATGGCGCTGATGATCATCGCGATGCTGTTTATCGGTGCCGGTATGGTGACTTCGGTTTCCGAGCGGCATGAATGGCTGATTCATCTGCACAAACCGTTGGGCATAGCGATTCTGGCGCTGGTGATTGTGCGCTTGCTGGTGCGCATTTCCACTCGACAGCCGCCATTGCCGGCGGACCTGCCGGGTTGGCAAGTGATGGCGGCGAAGGCATCGCACGTGCTGCTCTATGCCTTGATGCTGGTGTTGCCGTTGCTCGGCTGGGCGATGATCAGTGCATCGGGCGAACCGGTAATGCTCAGCACCACAATGCAACTGCCGTCGATCGTGCCGGCCGATGCGCAGCTGTTTGCGTTATTGCGCAAGGCCCACGGGTATCTGGCGTACCTGTTGTTCCTGACAGTGCTGTTGCACCTGGCGGCGGCGCTGTTTCATGGCTGGGTGCGCCGCGACGAGGTGCTCGACAGCATGTTGCGCGGACGCGATCGCGGCTGATGTGTCGGAGTGGCGCATTGTGTCAATGCGCCACTTTGCAGGGGCAGCCACCCGTATTCCACAGCGGTTGTGCGTTGTACACGTTACCCGGGAACTGCCCTGAAGATCGCAGACGCGCTGCGATCTTCAGGGCACGCGGGGAGGGGGTCAGCGCAAGATATCGACCATGTCGGCGAGGGTGGTCAACACGTCTTTACCCAGTTGTTTCGAGCGTTTGCCCGACCAGCCGGTCAGCGGGTTCGGCGCATCGTCGTGGTCCTTGAATGGCATTTCCAGGGTCTGCGACAGGCAATCGTATTTCTGACCAACGGCGTTGCAGGCCAGGGTCATATTTGCCTGGCCCGGTTCGTCGCGGGTGTAGCCGTATTTGGTCTGGAAATCTTTGGTGGTGCGCTTGAGGTGCGTGCGGAAATGCTCTTCAAGCTTCTCTATCCGTGGCGTGTATCCCGGATTGCCTTCGCTACCAGCGGTGAACACATGGGGGATTTCTTCGTCGCCGTGTACGTCGAGGAACATGTCGACGCCGTACTTTTCCATCTGCTGTTGTACGAAAAGTACCTCGGGGCTGAGTTCCTGACTCGCGTTCTGCCAGGCGCGGTTCAAATCCTGGCCCATGGCGTTGGTGCGCAAGTGACCGTGGAAGGCACCGTCCGGGTTCATGTTCGGCACCAGATACAGGTCGGCGCTGGCCAGCAGCGTGTTCAACACCGGGTCGTCGTGGCGCTCCAGGCGCTCGATCACGCCTTCCATGAACCATTCGCCCATGTGTTCGCCGGGGTGTTGTTGCGCGATGATCCAGACCTTGCGCTGGCCTTCGGCGCCGCTGCCCTTGCGCAGCAACTGAATGTCGCGGCCCTCGACGCTTTTGCCGGTGGCCAGCAGTTCGGTGCCAGCCTTGGTCTGCGCTTGATCGATCAGCCAGTCATGGCGACCGCGGCTGTAGGGTTCGAAGTAGGCGAACCAGGCGTGCGTCTGCTCGGCTTCGAGGCAAAAGCGCAGGCTGTCACCTTCAAAACTGGTAGGAATGCGGAACCAGTTGACGTGGTCGTAGGACGCGACGGCCTGATAGCCGGTCCAGGCCTTGTTGTAAGAGGACTGGCTGGCGTTGACCAGGCGAAACCAGTGTTCTTGATGAACATGCAGGCCGCTGGCCTTGAAGTGAAACCACTGGAAGTGCGGGCTGCGAGTGTCCGGGCGAATGGCCAGGACCGGATTGAGCGGATTGGAGATGTCGATGACTTGAATGTTGCCGCTGTCGAAATTGGCACTGATATCGAACGAAGATTTGGCCACGGTCATAATCGTTTCCTGAATATGATTTTTATGGCTGTTACTTTACACGCAAGCTTGAAGTGAGACCGAGGGGATTTGCAGGGCTGTAGCGGGGGGCGTCTTCCATGACGCGAATGCAGCTTAGAGACTGTGTAGTTGATTCTCAAGTGCTAATTATCTGAAGTTCGCCCCAATGTGGCCGGGCTTCGCTTGCCAACCGATATTCTTTTGATATTATCCGCGCCATCGAATTTGCAGCACTCAAAGACTTCATTAGCCTGAAGCCATAAGCCCGAAAAACGGGTAAAAAAAGACCCGGCAAAAAGCCGGGTCAAAAACCGTGATTAGCCTGATGAGGAGATAGTCCAGAAGACCGACCTAAGGTCTCTGGCCCATCGACTGATCTCGCGACCAGTTGCTTGCAATAATAATCATTATCATTTGCAAGTCAAATGTTTTTATCTGCGCGATTGGAAAATTCTTTTCCGTCCGTTCCACTCAAGGTCGTTCAGACCTCATCGCCATCGAGCGAATGGTCGACCATTGCCCGCGCCATATCCACCATGTGCACCACTGAAAACGCCAGGTCGCGACTCGCGCCCTGCAGGTTCTCTGCGGCCTTGAACGCAGTGGCGGCGGCGCAACGCAACAGATCCGAGGCGTGCACCAGGGCTTCTTCGCCACTGAGATGGTGCCTGACATTGAAAAAACGCTCGCCCGACTCGGGTTCTGACACAGCTGGTTTCAAGTAGTAATCCAGGGCGCGCTGCGCCGCGGCATTGCCTTGAGGCGAGGTGAACATGGTGTCCATTTGCAGATCGGGCAAGTCTTTGCTGCTGATATTCATGATGATGGGCCACTCCTTGTTTGATTGAAAATCCGTGCTTGCAGAATAGTACGATGCGTAGTTGTGACCAGAATTTAAATACTACAATATGTGTTTTGCTAGCCGAAGGCGTCCGCGTAAGGTGCCGCACATGGATAAATGGATTGAGTTGGTCAAGGCCAAGATGAGTGAACTCAAAATCACTCAAACAGAGCTCGGAGAGCGCGTCGGCATGTCCCAGGGCGGGATCGGCCATTGGCTGAACAAACGTCGTGAACCTGGGATCACGGAAATGAACCGTGTGTTGCAGGCACTGGGCATGGACTTCCTGGAAGTGGTGCTGGTGATTCGCGAACCGCCGCTGACCCCGGATGACGAAATGCCGCTGGCGCAGAAGTACAACCCGTACTTCCGCTACCCGGTCAGTGACTGGCACATGCCCTGTGAGGTGCGCGAAAGCGGGGAGTCAGCTTATGCCGCATCGGACAAGCAGCGTTTCGAACTGACGGATTACCACGCCCGTGGTGCGGCATTCTGGTTGACGGTGGCGGGGGATTCGATGACCGCGCCCAGCGGCCCCAGCATCGCCGAGGGCATGCTGATTCTGGTCGATCCGGAGGTGGAGGCAGTGCCCGGCAAACTGGTCATCGCCCAGTGGGCGGACAGCGCTGAAGCGATCTTTCGCAAACTCGACGAAGAGGGCGGCCAGCGTTACCTGGTGCCGCTCAATCCGACCTGGCCGAAAGCCTTGTTGACCGACGAGTGTCGCATCATTGGTGTTGTGGTGCAGGCAACGGCACGTTACTAGTCAGATCGATCCTCGCTCGGCGCAGGATCGATCGCTCACTCAGACTTCTTCCAGTTCAACCAAAGCGCTGCCTTCGCCAACCATCTCGCCTTCCTGGCAATACAGCGCTTTGATCACCCCGGCGTGCGGCGCACGAATGCTGTGCTCCATTTTCATGGCTTCCAGCACCACCAGTTGCGCGCCGGCCTCGACAGATTGCCCGGCCTCGACCAGCACCCGCACGATACTGCCGTTCATCGGTGCCGTCAGGCCGCCCTGATGACTGTGGCTGGCTTCCACGGCGCTGATCGGATCGTAAGCCTCAATGCGACGCAACTCGCCTTCCCATTGCAGGTACAGCGCATCGCCCTGGCGAATCGCCCGCAATGTCCGGCGTACGCCGTCGTGCTCGATGATCAGCGTTTCACCTGACAGCGTGGCGTTGCCAACAGCCCCCAGCGTTCGCGCGCGATCCTGACCCTCGCAACTCAAATGCAGGGTCAGTTCCCGAGGCAGACCTGCTCGCAAGCCGCTGTTGAGCGACCACGGCGACGCGGGATCATCCGACCGCGCAATCGCCGGCAGACTCTGCGCAAACGCCTGCCCGGCGGCGGCCCAGAACTCATCGCTCAAGGGTTGTGGAGCAGGCAGCAGTTGCTCCTGGTAACGCGGAATAAACCCGGTATCCAGTTCCGCTGCGGCAAAC
>NZ_QAIU01000426.1:0-2315 GCF_003061205.1 Pseudomonas sp. HMWF006 | reverse complement strand
TTGGTCTTCAGCCCGCCAATCGCGAACTCATCGAGCATGCTCAACAACCGCAGACGCGCCTGTTCACGGTCCTCGCCCCAGGCAATCAATTTGCCGAGCATCGGGTCATAGAACGGTGAAATCTCGTCCCCTTCCTCAACGCCGCTGTCCACCCGTCGCCCCGGCCCTTGCGCCGACTCGCGATACAGCGCCAGACGCCCGGTCGCCGGCAGAAAATCATTTGCCGGATCCTCGGCATACAACCGGACTTCAATCGCGTGGCCATTGAGCGGCACTTGATCCTGAGTCATCGGTAACGCTTCACCACGGGCCACGCGAATCTGCCAGGCCACCAGGTCCAGACCGGTGATGGCTTCCGTCACCGGGTGCTCGACCTGCAGCCGCGTATTCATCTCCATAAAGAAGAATTCGCCGCGTGCATCCAGCAGGAACTCCACCGTGCCGGCGCCGACATAGCCGATCGCCTGGGCCGAACGCACTGCCGCTTCACCCATGGCGCGGCGCAGTTGCGGCGACAGCCCCGGTGCCGGCGCTTCCTCGACGACTTTCTGATGCCGACGCTGAATCGAGCAATCGCGCTCGTTGAGATACAGGCAGTGGCCATGCTGATCGGCAAACACCTGGATTTCCACGTGACGCGGCTTGAGCAGGTATTTCTCCACCAGCATCCGCGAATCGCCGAACGATGACTGCGCCTCACGCTGGGCCGAGGCGAGGGCTTCGGCCAACTGGCTGACGTCCTCGACTACTTTCATGCCTTTGCCGCCGCCGCCCGCGGTGGCTTTGAGCAACACCGGATAACCGATGCGCTCGCAGGCCTCGCGGAAGGTGTCCAGATCCTGCGCCTCGCCGTGATAGCCGGGCACCAGCGGCACGCCGGCGGTTTCCATCAAGGCCTTGGCGGCAGACTTGCTGCCCATGGCGTCAATGGCTGCGGCGGGCGGGCCGAGGAAAATCAACCCGGCCGCTTCGATGGCGCGAGCGAACCCGGCGTTCTCCGAGAGAAAGCCATAACCCGGATGAATCGCCTGGGCGCCGCTGGCCTTGGCCGCGGCGATCAGTTTGTCGATCTGCAGATAGCTCTCGGCAGCTTTGCTGCCACCCAGATCGACCCGGATATCGGCTTCGCGGCTGTGCCGCGCCTCACGGTCGGTGGCGCTGTGCACCGCCACGGTGGTCAGGCCCAGCGCCTTGGCGGTACGCATGACCCGGCAAGCGATTTCGCCGCGGTTGGCCACCAGCAGGGTAGTGATAACAGGTGCGTTCATCAACGCGACTCCTTGGTGATGGCTTGCCAGCTCGGCGGACGTTTTTGCAGAAAGGCACGCAAGCCCTCCTGGCCTTCCGGGCTGACGCGGATCCGGGCGATGGCGTTTTCGGTGTAGCGCCGCAGCGCCGGAGTCAGTGCGCCGTTGCCGACCTCACGCAGCAAATCCTTGCTGGCGCGCATCGCGGCGGGGCTGTTGAGCAGCAGGTTGTCGATCCATTGCTCGACGGCCTGATCAAGCTCGGCAGCCGGGTAGCTCTCGGACAGCAAGCCGATTTCGCGTGCCCGCTGCCCGCCAAAACGCTCGGCGGTCAACGCGTATCGACGCGCAGCACGTTCGCCGATGGCCTGCACCACGAACGGACTGATCACTGCCGGCGCCAGACCGATGCGCACTTCCGACAGGCAGAATTGCGCGTCATCGGTGCCAATTGCCATGTCGCAGCAACTGATCAGGCCCAGCGCGCCGCCGAATGCCGCACCTTGCACCACGGCCACGGTGGGGATCTTCAGTTTGGCCAGGTTGTACATCAACTCTGCCAGTTCCCGGGCGTCGTCGAGGTTGGTGTGGTAATCGAGTTCGGCCGACTGCTGCATCCACGCCAGATCGGCACCGGCACTGAAGTGTTTGCCACGCCCGCGTACCAACAGAAAGCGCAGGCTGGCATCGCTGGCGACCTTGTCCAGCGCCAGGATCAGCTCACGGATCATCTCGGCATTGAAGGCGTTGTTCTTTTCGGCGCGGTTGAGCCACAGGGTGGCGAAGCCTCTTGGGTCGCGCTGCAGTTCCAGGGTGTTGAAATCACTCATGAGATTCTCCCGATCACATCCGGAACACGCCGAAGCGGCTCGGTTCGATAGGCGCGTTCAGCGACGCGGACAAGGCCAGGGCCAGCACATCGCGGGTCTGCGCCGGGTCGATGACGCCGTCGTCCCACAGCCGTGCGCTGGAGTAATAGGGGTGACCCTGCTCTTCGTACTGGTCGAGGATCGGTTGCTTGATCTCGGCTTCCTGTTCGGCGCTGAAGCCCTGACCGCTGCGTTCGGC
>NZ_QAIU01000425.1:10189-12077 GCF_003061205.1 Pseudomonas sp. HMWF006 | reverse complement strand
ATGTAGGCGTCGGCCGCGTCGAGCAGCGCCAGATAGTTTTCGTCGCCGCGCTTGAGGTTGTCGATCAGGTCCTGCTTGAAGCTCACCACGCCGTTGTTGAACGACTCGGTGACGCCGACCAGCGTCATGCCGCGATGGGCCAGGCCACGGAAGTCGATGGTGCGCCCGCCATGAGCACCACTGACCGCGATGGTCACGTGCTCGCGCCCCGGTTTCATTGCCGCCTGATCCCACTCGCCGAGCACGCCCAGCCACCAGCAAAAATCACGGTTGCGGTAGGCGCGAGGCGGGCGGTCGTGGGCGCCGACCGAGAGGTACACCTGCTTGCCGGCGCGTTGCAGTTCATCGGCGATCTGCACGCCCGACGAACCGGCGCCGACCACCAGCACGGCGCCTGCCGGCAATTGCTCTGGATTGCGGTAATCCGCGGAGTGAATCTGCAGCAGACGCGCGTCTTTGGGCGCAATCGCCGGGATCACTGGCGTCTGAAACGGGCCGGTTGCGGCGACAACACGGCTGGCTTCGATGACGCCTTCAGAGGTCTGGACGGTGAAACCCGGACGACCGACATTGCGCACCACGCTTTTTACCTCCACACCGGTGCGGATCGGCGCGTTGAATTTCTTCGCGTAGGCTTCAAAGTAATCGGCCACGCGCTCTTTGGGGGCGAAACCGTCGGGATCGACGTCATCGAATTCCAGCCCCGGGAAGCGGTCGTGCCACGCCGGACCGTTGGCCACCAGCGAATCCCAACGCCCGGTGCGCCAGCGTTCGGCAATGCGATTGCGCTCCAGCACCAGGTGCGGCACACCGAGTTTGCTCAGGTGCTCGCTCATGGCTACGCCCGCCTGGCCGGCACCCACGATCAGCGTGTCTGTTTTTATTATTTCAGTGGTCATCTCTACATCCTTCCTAGCAAGGCAGTGGGATTCGGGCGCTGTTGGCTTGTCCGTTTTGCTTGCGGTCAGACTAGGGAGGAGGGGGGGATCGGTAAAATATTATTAAGCTGGGATGTGAAGATAAAATTCTGATGCAGAGGCCCGGAGTCCGCGTATATCAAGGGCTGCACGGCTGCCCGGCCAGGCTCAGAACGACAGCCGGGGCCCCAGATAGGCATTGGCGCTTTCGATGTCGTCGTCGCCCAGTGCGCCGACGTCGGCCGCCAGCCGCAGCCTCGCCAGCAGGTAGCGGAGTTTGGCTTCGAACAGGTCGCGGCGCGCGTTGAAGATCTGTTCCTGAGCGTTGAGGATGTCGATATTGGTGCTGCTGCCTGCCAGAAAGCCTTTTCTGGACGACAACAGCGAGCGCTCGCTGGAACTGACGGCTTTTTCCAGCGCATGAATGCGCGCTTCACCACTTTGTACGGCGCGAAACTCGCGAGTGGTCCCCGAGATGATTTCTTCGCGAGTGGCATTCAGATCTTCTTCAGCCTGGTCCCGGGTGGCCACGCTTTGCCGGGCGCGGGCACTCACGTAGCCACCGCTGTACAGCGGAATGTTCAGCTCCACTCCCGCCGAGGTGTAACGGTTGCGTTGATTCTGCGTCGACAGGGTCTCGCTGTCGGCGGCGGTGTAGCCCAACACCAGATCAAGCGTCGGCCAGTGGCCGGCCTTGGCTTTGGCCACTTCTTCATCGGCGGTGTTGACATTCAAGCGACGGGCGCGGACCGACGGATTGTCGGCGCCCGCGCGGATGATCCATTCCTGCAGGTTATCGGGTCGCAACGGCGGGGTAGGGAAGGCTTCCTGCAACGTCGCAATCTGCTCGGGTGCTTCACCGACGTACTCTTGCAACTGGCGTCTGGCGACAACAAGGCTGTCTTGTGCCTCGATCAGTTCAGCCTGAGCGAGATCGCGTCTCGCTACGGCTTCGTCGACATCGGTGACGG
>NZ_QAIU01000425.1:3514-10179 GCF_003061205.1 Pseudomonas sp. HMWF006 | reverse complement strand
GAGTTGAGGCCACCTGTTCATTCAGTGCGTTGAGTTTGGCCGTTGAAAGCTTGACCGTTTCAGGGGCCAGCAGCACGTCGAAGTAACGCCCGGCCAGGCGCACCGCCGAGTCCTGGGCCTTGCCGTCGTACACCGCGTTACCGTACTCGGCCTGATACTGGCCTTGCCGATACTCGGCCATTTTCTGCTTGTTGAATAATGGCTGGCGCAGTTGCAGGGTGGCACCGCGCGAGGCGTAGTTCAGGTCGTTGGTGTGATTGTTACCGTAGAAGTCCGGCTGTTGCTGCGTGCCGTTGATATGGTTGTCGAACGCGGTGATCCCGATTTTCGGCAGCAGGCCGGATTTGCCGATGGCGCGGTTTTCCAGAGCGGCATCACGCTCGTGCCCGGCTGACAGCAAGGTGGGACCCTGAAATTGCATCAGGTTCCACGACTCGCGCAGGTCCAGTGCTGCGGCCGATTGTGCCAGCCCCAACAGCGTGGCAACCCCGATCACTCGTCGCAGGCCATGCACTTCATTGCTCCTTGAACGCGCTGTTGACGCGGTCGAGCAGAGGTTTCAACAGGTAGCTGAGCAGGTTGCGCTCCCCGGTCTTGATGGTGACCGAGGCGGGCATGCCGGCACGTATGTGATTGTCGCCGAGCATGGCCATGCCGGCCCGGGTCACTTCGATCTGGGCCAGGTAATAGGGCTGCTTGTTGTCCTCACTCATCAGTCGGTCGGCAGAGATGGTCAGCACCTTGCCGGGAATGTTGGGCGTCTGCACATGGTTGAACGCGGGGAACGAAATCATTACCGGCAGCCCGGGGTTCATACGGTCGATGGCCTGCACCGGAATCATCGCGTCGATTTGCAAAGGCTCATGGGCGGGGACGATTTCCATGATCTTGAAACCGGGGGCGATGACCCCGCCGACCGTCGACACGCTCAAGCCCTGCACCATGCCGTCGATGGGCGAGCGGATTACCGTGTGCCGCACCTGATAGTCCAGCGCCTGCAAGCGATCGGTGAGGGCGCTGTTTTCCTTTTGTACATCGGCCAGCAGCGACTGCACTTCCTTGCGGTAGTCGTATTCGCGCTGGATGATGCGCAACTTGATGTCGGCCGCCTGCCCCCGGGCGCGGGCGATGTTGTTCAGGTTATCGGCCTGAGAGGCATTCAGGTCGGAACCGGTGCGCTCCAGTTCCAGCATGCGGTTGCGCGGCACGTAGCCTTCGGCGGCGAGTTGGCGCACGCCGGTCAGTTCCTGATTGAGGAAGCCAATCTGTGATGAGCGGGCGTTGTAGACGCGCTGCAGCCCCTTGATTTGCGCGTCCGCCGAGTTGAGCGATTCGCGCAGGATGTCGAGCTCGCCGGCCAGACTGGCGCGGCGCGTTTCGAACAGATGACGCTGCAGGCGGATCGCCTCGCTCAGGTGCTCATTGTCGGCGTAGCGCTGCAGCATGAGCGGGTCGAAGACCACCTCCGATAAACCGTCGCGCTCGGCTTGCAGACGGTTTTCCATGGTTTTCGTGGCGATGAATTGGGCGTTGACTACCCCTTGCTCGGAGAGCGCCTGAGTGGCATCGAGCCTGACCAGTTCCTGATCCTTTCTGACGTTGTCGCCTTCACGCACCAGAATCGCGTCGATGGTGCCGCCGGTCTGGTGCTGAATGGCCTTGCGGTTACTGGTGACCTTGACCGTGGCGGTGGCAACGATCCCCGCGTCCAGCGGCGCGAGCCATGACCAGAGTAAAAAACTGCCGAAGCCGACGATCACCAACAGCACGCCCCAGCGCGCCGGGCGTCGGTCGTCGACGTCGATCTCGGCCACTGCACGCAGCAGTTCCTGGCCATGCGGGTCAACACTCAAGGCCCCCATTTACTCTCTCCCGCGCACGGCTGACAGGGTGGGTGAGCCCACGGTCGGTAGCACGCTGGTTTGACGCAACGCCGCGAACACCTCTTCCCGTGGGCCGAACAACTGGGTGCTGCCTTCGCGCAGCATCAGGACTTTATCGACAGTGCCGAGGATGCTCGGCCGATGGCTGATCAACACCGTGGTGCAGCGCCGCTGCTTCAGATCCTCCAGCACTTCGATCAGTGCTTTCTCGCCGGCGTCGTCGAGGTTGGCGTTGGGTTCGTCGAGCACAATCAGCGAAGGTTCGCCATACAGCGCGCGAGCCAGGCCGATGCGTTGGCGCTGGCCACCGGACAACGGGTTGCCATCGACGTCCAGCGTGGTGTCGTAACCTCGGGCAAAGCGCAGGATCATGTCGTGTACGCCGGCGCGCCTGGCGGCGATGATCACCGCTTCACTGTCGACATTGCCGAAGCGCGCGATGTTGTCGGCGATGGTCCCTTCGAACAATTCCACGTCCTGCGGCAGATAGCCGATCCACGGGCCCAGTTCCTGTTTGTTCCACAGGTAGACGTCGGCACCGTCGAGTCGCACCTTGCCGCTGAGTGCGGGCCAGATGCCCACCAGCAAACGCGCCAGTGTCGATTTTCCCGACGCAGAAGGACCGATGATGCCCAGTGATTCACCGGGTGACAGGTTGAAGTTGGGCCCGTGAAGGATGGCTTGCGTCATGCCCGGTGCACCGGCGTGCAGGTGTTCCACCGAGATCATGCCCAACGGTTTTTGCAGTTTCATCGCATCGGCGCGGGCCGGGAAATCCTGCAGCAGGTCGCGCAGGCGCGACCACGCACGGCGACTGGTCAGCAGTTGTTTCCAGGCACCTATCAATTGCTCCACGGGTGCCAGTGCCCGGCCACTGAGGATCGAACAGGCGATCATCATGCCCGGGGTGATCGAGCCCTCGATGGCCAGCAACGCACCGGTGCCGAGGATCAGTGATTGCAGGGTGATACGCACGAAACGCCCGAGGCCGCTGATGTAGGCCGCTCGATCCGAGGCCATAGTCTGCATCTGCAGAATCCGCAGGTGGCTGCCGAACCAGCGCCCGGTGATCGCCGGCAGCATGCCCATCGCTTCAATGACTTCGGCGTTGCGCAGATTGTTGTTGGCGAATGTGCCTGAAACCTGGGCGGCCATGTTGGCTTCGGCCAGGGGCTTTTTCGTGGCGATTTCGGTGAGCCAGGTCAGTGCCACCAGAATCAGCGAGCCGCACAAGGTGACGATACCCAGCAACGGATGAATCAGATAGGCGACGAACAGGTAGATTGGCGTCCACGGCGCATCGAAAAAGGCGAACAGCCCATTGCCGGTCAGAAACTGGCGCACCTGGGCAAGGTCTTGCAGCGCCTGGGCGGGGTTGCCGCCGGCACGTTGCAGGTTGCGCTCGAACGCGGCGGTGAACACTCGACGGTTGAGGGCCATGTCGAGCCGGTTGCCGACCCGGATCATCACACGGGTGCGCACGACTTCGAGCATTGCCAGCAGGGTGTAGAGGCCGATCATCAGCAAGGTCAGCATCATCAGGGTGGTGAGGTTGCTGCTGACCAGCGCCCGGTCGTACACCTGCAACATGTAGATGGCAGGAGAGAGCATCAGCACGTTGATCACGCCACTGAATCCGGCCAGCGAATAAAGCGTGTGGCGCAGCCGAAAAAACACGTCGGCAAACTCGGATCGCGGGTGTTTTTTCGTGTTCATCGCAAGGTTCCAGTGCCGTGGCCTGATGTACCTCAGCGTAGGAGAGCGACTGTTGGTCGGATGACCTTCAGGTCCGGGTTTTCACTGGCGTTATATTTCTGACGGTTTTTTGTTTATTCAAAAACAATGGCTTGCCCGTCTATTTTGTCGCCGCTTGTTAAGCGGATGACTTGTTGACGGCGAAAAATCGCCCGACCTAAGTCTAATTTTTGCGCTGGCGACCCGGTCTGCAATGGGTCGGAGCCCTGCGGCCGGGCGGGTTAGCTGCTATTAATCAATGGGCGTCAATACGCATGGCCTTTTCAGGAGCGCGTTATGAATCCGTTTATCCGCATCGGTATTGCCGATGATCACCCTCTACTGCGTGAAGGTGTTGCCAACACGTTGAGAAAAAGGGCAGATCTGCAAGTCGTGGAACAAGGCGGCAATGCCGACGAGGCACGGGATATTGCTCAGCGGATGAGACCGGACGTGATGCTGATGGACGTCAATATGCCGGGCGACGTATTTGCCGCAGTGAAGTTCATCTCCACGCAATTACCGCAGGTGAAAGTGCTGATGCTGACGGTGTCAGAGTCTGAGGATGACGCCTATTCAGCCCTGGAAGCGGGTGCGCGCGGATATGTGTTGAAGGGCGTCAGCGGACCGGATCTGGTGCTGGCGATCCGTTCGATTGCCAGGGGCGAAACCTTTATCACCCCAGAGTTCGCCAACAAACTGTTGAGCAATTTCAAGAAACATGAAGCCGAAGTCCGCAAGATCGACCTCACTCATCGGGAAGAGCAGATTATCCGCGAAGTCTCGAAGGGCCTGACCAACAAAGAGGTGGCCTCCAAGCTGTTCATCAGCGAAAAAACCGTCAAGTACTACATGACCTGCGTGATGCAAAAGTTGCATGCACGCAACCGGGTGGAAGCGGTCACGGCGCTCAGGCGCCACTGGGAGCGCGAGGCTGTCGGACGATTGCACATCAGCCCGGCGCCAACGCCTCTGGATGTTCACGGGGGGTCCTGATTACCACTGCAACTGTGCACTGATGGCGGTGCCGACGCCCGGTGAGGACTCGATACTGAACACGCCGCCCAGTGACTCCACGCGATAGCGCAAACCGGCCAGCCCCAGCCGGTTTCGTCCGTGGCCATCGACCACTAAAGCGTCGGCCGCCATGCCCGGCCCGTCGTCTTTGACGGTGATGGTCAGTGTTCCTTCCTGGTGATGCGCGATGATCCTCTGGCCTTTGCCCTGCGCATGTCGGTAGGCATTGTTCAGTGCCTCTTGCACAAAACGGTAAAGGCACAGCTTCACCGGTAGTGGTGCCGCGTCTGGCAAATTTTCGATATTCAACTGCACTTTGCTGCCTGTGCGTTGTTCATGCCGCTGGGCCACCAGCTGCAGTTCCTGCGTCAGGGTCAGGTCGTTGATTTCCGGAAGGGCCAGGCCTCGCGAAAGGTCGCGCACCTCACGCAAGGCGTCGGTAGCGGCGCCGCGGATGGTTTCCAGCGACTCCTGATCCAGTGTTGTGCAGTGCTCGGCCAAGTCATCCAGGCGGATCAGAATCAGTGTCAGCAGTTGGGCCGGCCCGTCATGCAGATCGGCACCAATGCGGCGCAGGGTCAATTCGTTGATGCGCGAGAACTCCTGGGTCGCGGTGTTGATTTTGCGATGCAGGGCGGCGTTGCTGATGTGCAGGCGGGTCTGCTCCAACAGCCGCATTCGCAGGGTCACCTGTTGATGCTGGATGATCTGGTCGCCACGCCGGACAATGAAAAACAGCAGCGTCAACATCGCCAGCGTGGCCGTGCCGACCACCATCCACACTTGTTGACGGACGCGGTTGATTTCCTGTTCCAGGCTTTCGGCTTTTTCGTAGAACTCGCCCACGGCGATGATTTTCCGGGTGCTGAATTCGCGCAGTGGCGCGTAGATTTCGTACAGCGGTACGTTGAGCTTGCGCTCGAATTCGTTCTCTTCCTGATCCAGGTCTTCAAGGTCGGTGACCACATTGCCTTTGAGCGCCTCGGCAATTTCATCCATCGGGAACTGGCGGTTGGTGATGGATTTGTCTGTGCTGTAGACCACCGTGCCATCGCCACGCCAGATTTTGATCGAGACGATGTGTCGCTTCAGCGAGCGGCTATCCATGAGCCGATCCAGGGATTTGACGCTGGTCGGGGACAGGCCGTTATCGCGACTCATCTCCTGCACGTACGGCTCCAGAAACGCTTCCATGTAATGCGCGCCCGCTTCGGCAGCGCTCTGCACGGCTGCACGCTCGATGCGTGCACTTACCAGTTTGCCGACGAAAAACATCGTCAGCCCGAGGATCACTGCAGCGGCCAGCACAAACTGGGTGGAGCGGCTCAGATGGCGGGTGCGCTGCTTGAAGCGCCAGCGCCAGAGTCTTCCGTGGACAGGTCTGGGTTCGACCAAAGTCTCAGACTCATCGGCGACAAAAGTCTCGATTTTTGATTGGACTTTTGCATCTTTTGCCATCGCGTCGATTTCCTGATGATCGTGGTAAGTCGGTTGAAAAACCTTGCGAGCCAACGGATATCCGGAGTTTGCCATGTACCAGCTAAAGCGCTTCACCCTCAACAGCAACGATATTTCGTTCCTCGAGCAACAGGTGACGTTTCCGACCATCCATATCGTTGGCTACGACAGCGCCGGTCAGCCGCTATACGGCTATGACGGTTCCGATGGCAATGTCCATGTGCTCGGCTTGCTTGGTAGCTTCAACCCACTCGACACACCGCCCGGTGAGACCGTCTGGTACAACGGCGCCCGCGATCCGATCGGTCTGCGCAACGTCTCCGGCCATTTCAACAACCTGACTCAGGACGGGCAAAGCTGGGGCAGTTTCGGGCAGAACTTCATCCGTTTGACCCATTCGGACTACAACCACTACGTCCAGCAAAATCTGAGTAACGACGCCTTGGCCGGCGCCGGCGTTCCGGCAGGCGCCACGCCCATGACTGACAGTAGTTCACTCTATAGCGATCCGACAGCATCGCTGGTGGACTACACCCCGCGGATGATCAGCCAGACCATCGTCAGCGGCGGGGT
>NZ_QAIU01000425.1:0-3504 GCF_003061205.1 Pseudomonas sp. HMWF006 | reverse complement strand
ATCCAGCACACCGCCATGGGCGTGGCGATCGTCACCGATCCGGGCATTCTCGGCACCATCGGTGAAGTCGACACCAGTGCGCCGGACTCCGGCCAGTACTACATCCGCAACCAGAACACCGTGTCAGGCGATCCGTCGACCACCGGCTGGTTCACCCTGTTCGGGCAATTCTTCGACCACGGCCTGGACTTCATCAACAAGCCCAACCAGAACGCGACGATCACCATTCCGCTGGCGCCGGACGATCCGCTCTACGGCACGATCGGTCCGGATGGGCAGCCGGTGTATTCGATCAAGGTCCACCGGGCCTCCGTGGCTGAAGTGGACGGGCAGGGGCAGGCGCAGTACGTCAACCTCGACTCGCCCTACATCGATCAGAACCAGACCTACGGCTCCAATGACGCGGTCACGCAGTTGTTGCGCCAGTGGGTGGCCGATCCCAATCACCCGGGGCAATTCATTGCCGGCGCGGCGCTGTTCGATGGCACGACCCTGAGCGATGAAGCCGCCTGGACACTCAACGGCGTACTGACCCACCAGACCCTGCCGACCTTGAGCGAATTGCGCGCCCATGTGCTGGCCACCGGTCGTGATGATCTGACCTGGGACGACATCGCCAACTTCCGCGTGCGCGATGCCCATGGTCATGTGCTCGATGCCGATCCCAACACCGCTGGGGTGCAGGCGGTGTACACCCGTGAGGCGTTGTTGCTGGACATGAACCCGCACTTCGATGATGCGCACATCGACCAGGCCCGACTGATGTCGCTGGACGCGCACATCACCAGCATCACCTTCGATGCCAACAACCCTTACGGCATGGTCGTCAATTACGATAATGCCGGGCCGAAGAATCTGTTCAACTTCGTCAACTTTGCTGATTTCACCATCAGCGCGGCAGCGGGCAGTGCCGATTACGCAGTGGCCAACGAACTGTTGCTGCAATCGGTGGGCGATCACTACATTGCCGGCGACGGACGGGTGAACGAAAACTTCGGTCTCACGGCGATCCATCACGTGTTCCACGAAGATCACAATGTGCAGCTGATCAACCTGCAGAACGAAGTGCTGAGCCAGACTGACGTCAATGTCCGGCACAACTGGCAAGTGCAGATCAGCAATGGCAGCGGCGGTTTTTACAGCGACGCCAATGGCAACTTCACCCTGGCCGACGGCGTCACGGTGTCTTGGGATCAGGACAAATTGTTCTACGCCGCCAAACTCACCGTGGAGATGGAATACCAGCACGTGGCGATCGACCAGTACGCCCGGCTGATCACGCCGGATCTGCCCGAATTCGTCACCTATGACTCGGGGATCAACACCAATATCTCGCTGGAGTACGGTCAGGCCGCATTCCGCTTCGGCCACTCGCAACTGCGCGAGACCATTGATGCGCTGGAAAAAAACGCCAGTGGTGGCTACGACCTGACCGGCGCGATCACCCACTATGCGCTGGAGCAGGCGTTTCTCAATCCGGGCGGTTTTGCCGAAGTGGGACCCACCGCAATTGCGCTGGGCATGACCCGGCAGATCAGCAACGAAATCGATGAGTTCGTCACCCCGGCGTTGCAACAAGGCTTGCTTGGCCAGCCACTGGACCTGGCGACCATCAACCTGGCGCGTGGTCGGGATCTGGGGTTGCCAACCCTGAACCAGGCACGGCAGCAGATCCACGATGCGCTGATCGCGGAACGGGCCTCGCCGGCCGGTGCGCAGCACCACACTAACCTGATCGTCGACGGCCTGACGCCCTATACCAGCTGGAGTGACTTCGCCAACAACATGATTCACCCCGAGTCGCTGGTGAACTTCATCGCGGCCTATTCGTTCGACGGTGATGTGGCGCACGCCCAAGCGATCATCGATGCCGATGCGACGGGCGTGACCACCAACTACGCCGGTGGCAGTGTGACGGCAGAGCAAGCGGCCTATTTCCTCTCCGGCGCAGCCGATCCTGCCGGCAATCACGTGGCCGGTTATGACGGTTACAACGCGATCGATCTATGGATCGGCGGTCTGGCGGAAAAGCACGTCTATACCGGGCAACTGGGGACCACCTTCAATGCGATCTTCGAGGATCAGATGGAACGGTTGATGGACGGTGACCGTTTCTACTACCTGTTCCGCCTCGACCTCGGTTTGCCGGCGATGACCAACCTCAACGAGCAGGTGGTCACCGAGCAGTTCAAGGACATCATCGAACGCACCACCGACGCACGGCACCTGGCCGGGGATGTGTTTGGCTATGCCGACAGCTACATCGAGTTGAGTTACACCGACTCGGGCGCCAGTCCGACCGCGTACAAGAGCGAGCACAAGTACGGCACGCTGATCGAAGCCAACCACTTGGGCGTCTATTCCACCGGTGGCGTTGGCGGGATCGGTGGCAACGGCTTGCTGGTGAGCCTGAGCAATCCGGAAACCCATACCTCGCAAACCTATATCCGTGACTACCGGCCGGATCAGGGCCAGAACCCTGACGGCACCGCAGCCGTAGGCTACAACTCCCACGAGGTGCTGGTCGGTACCGACTATAACGACTGGCTGGATGCCGGCGACGGCGACGATACGATCTATGGCGAGGGTGGCGACGACATCCTCGATGGCAAGTCGGGTGCCGACCATATCTACGGTGGCGCCGGTAACGACGTGATCTACGGTGGCGACATCGAAGACTTCCTCGATGGCGGGGATGGCGACGACACCATTTATGCCGGGACCAGTGCCGGCGTCCTGGATGTGGTCATCGGTGGCAACGGCAACGACCATCTCTACGGTGAAGCCGGTATCGACGAGCTCTACGGTGGTGCCGGTAACGATTACATCGATGCCGGTGGCGACACCGACCTGGTGCATGGCGGCGACGGCAACGATGAAATCTATGGTGGTGACGGCCCGGACATCCTGTTCGGCGAAGACGGCGACGACATCATTTCCGGCGGTTCCACCGGCGACCAGGAGTTCGGCGGTGCCGGCGACGACATTTTGCTGCCGGGGCTCGGTGGTGCTCCCGGCCAAGGTGACGGCGATGAGGCCATTGGCGATGTCGGCTTCGACATTGCCGCGTTCAGCGATGTGAACATCGCGCTGGATGCGGCGGCGGATCTGAACAACCAGAACATCGTCGCCGCGCCGGGTACTGGCGTGCTGTTCCAGCCGTTCAACGCGTTGCTCACCGACATTGAAGGACTGATCGGTTCGCGCTTCAGTGACAGTCGGCCCAACAGTGCCGTGCCGGCCAATCCGACGGCCGGCCTGATCGGCAGCGCCACCGAGAACTGGCTGATTGGCGGCAGCGGCGACGACGTCGCCCAAGGCAACGGCGGTAATGATGTAATCGTCGGCGACTCGATCAAACTTGCCGACCTCAATCACTTGCTCGCCAGTCAGGGCTTTGCCGAGCATTTCACCGGCCTGCAAGCCAGTCGTCCGGATTTCATCCTGGGTGATAACCATGCTGCGCCCGGTACGGCCGATGGCGCAGCCGATACCGCGATCCTC
>NZ_QAIU01000424.1:385-16572 GCF_003061205.1 Pseudomonas sp. HMWF006 | reverse complement strand
CTTCAAGATGCTCAAGCTGCACGCCAACATGCACGGCTATCGCCCGGACCGGGCGCTGGACTGGTTGCGTCCGGCGATGAAGGTCTGCGCCAAGTACAACATTGTTGTGCTGATCCACACCGGCGACGGCCCGTACACGATTCCGACGATGTTCTACCCGATCATCCGCGAGTTCCCGATGGTCAATTTCATCATCGGTCACTTTGGTATCCAGACCGGCGGCAACTACTCGTTCGAGGCGTTCTGGATGGCGATGGACACGCCAAACGTGTACTGCGAATCGGGCTGGTGCTTTCAGTCGCGGATCGTCGAGTTCGCCAAGGAACTGCCGCGCAACAAGATCGTGTTCGGCACCGACTCGCCGCCGAACGAACCGGGCATGTGGCTGCGCGAACTGGAGGTGTTGTGCTCGCCGGCGCCGCAGGGGTTGGGGATTGATGAGGACCATCTCGAAGACTACCTGGGCAACAACATCGCCCGGTTGTGCGGGATCGAACCGACGCCACCGCCGAAGGATCTGGTCGAGGCCGACATACGCCTGACCACCACTTACCTCTAGTTAACGCAGAGCCCTGGGACACAAGGGAACCCTGTGGTGAGGGGATTCATCCCCTCACCACAAAGGCCCTCACCACTAGGGATCTCCAGTGTTTCATGTGGGCAACACAGCGACTTTACAGGCACGAAGATGACCCGGCGTTCCTTCGACCGGCAGGCCAACGGCTGCTCGATCGAACGCCTTCTCACCCCTGCGTGCCTGCTTTTTAAGAGGTGCAACCATGACCCGTTCGACGCTCGGCGATTCCCAGGACTTTCACGTGTTCATCGACGCCTATCGCCGTGAATACCCGGACGATGTGCTGACCATCACCCAAGCCGTTTCTGCCGATCAGGACGTCACCGCCCTGGTCGACGCCCTCGCTGCACAAGGCCGCGATCCGCTGCTGATCTGCGAAAACGTCGGCCACCTCGGGGTGCCGGTGGCGACCAATGTGTTCGCCTCCCGTACCCGCATTGCCCGGCTGTTCGGCGTCACCCCGGCGCAATTGCACGAAACCTTCCAGCGCCGCGCCAATCAGTCCATCGCCCCGCGCTATGTGGAAAGCGGCCCGATCCTCGATGAAATCTTCGAAGGCGAAGCGCTGGACCTGGCGCTGCTGCCGATGCTCAAGCACTTCGACAGCGATCGCGGCCCATACATCACCAACGCGATCATCATCGCCGAAGACCCGCTGACCGGCATCGCCAACATGAGCTACCACCGCTCGATGCGCCATGCCCGGCAAGCGCTCGCCACCAGCCTGCACTCTCGCGGGCACCTGTGGCGGATGCTGCAAACTGCCCGTGAGCGCGGCGAAGAATTGCGCGTGGCGATGGTGGTCGGTGCGCATCCGCTGTTCATGCTCGCCGCCGCTGCGCGTTTACCCTATGGCAGCGATGAGCGCGCCGTGGCTGGCGGTTTGTTCGGCGCGCCACTGGAGCTGGTGAAAACCCCGCGCTACGGCATCGGCGTGCCGGCTTACGCCGAGTTCGTTCTGGAAGGCGCCATCGACCCGGCGGCCTACGCCGAGGAAGGCCCGTTCGGTGAGTTCAGCGGTTACTCCTCGGATCGCTCGACCAACAACGTGTTGCGCGTCGACACCCTGCTAAAGCGTAAAGACGCCTGGCTGGTGGACGTCATGGGCGGACGCTACGCCGAACACCTGACCCTCGCCCGCCTGCCGCGCGAGGCAGAAATGAGCGAGAAACTGAAAGCCCGTTTCCCCGCCGTCACTGCCGTGCATTACCCGAACTCCGGCACCCACTTTCACTGCTATGTGGCGCTGGATCAGAGCCGTGACGGCGAGGCGCGGCAGATCATGCTCGCGCTGCTTGGCTGGGATCCGTACCTGAAAACCGTGATTGCGGTGGACAGCGATATCGACATCAGCGACGACAGCCAGGTGCTGTGGGCACTGGCCACGCATTTCCAGCCGCACCTGGACATGTTCATGATCGACGGTCTGCCCGGCAGTCCCCTCGATCCATCCTCTTCAGTCAATGGCACCACCTCACGCATGGGGCTGGATGCCACCCGCGGTTCAGGCTTTGACGGGATCAAGGCGCAACTCGATCAGGATGTGCTCGAACGTGCGCGGCAACTGCTCAAAGGCATGCCAGCGTGAACCGCCAGCGGATGGTGGTCGGCATCAGCGGCGCGTCCGGCTTCATCTACGGCGTGCGCCTGCTGCAATTGCTCGGCGAACTGGACATCGAAAGCCACCTGATCATCAGCCGCGCCGCGCTGCTGACCATGGCCCATGAAACCGACTACAAGCTGGCCGACGTCACGGCGCTCGCCAGCCATTACCACCGCGCCGATGACGTCGCTGCCGGGATTGCCAGTGGCTCGTTCCGTTGCCTGGGCATGGTCGTCGCGCCGTGTTCGATGCGCACGCTGGCGGAGATTGCCACCGGCACGTCATCGGGGCTGATCGGCCGCGCCGCCGACGTCACCCTCAAGGAACGTCGCACGCTGGTGCTGATGGCCCGCGAAACGCCACTGACCCTCGCCCACCTGCGCAACATGACCGCCGTCACCGAGATGGGCGGGATCATCGCCCCGCCGGTGCCGGCGTTCTACGCCCGCCCGGAGAACCTGGCACAAATGGTCGACCACAGCCTCGGTCGCGTACTCGACCTGTTCGGTCTCGATGCCGGCGTCGCACAACGATGGCGAGAACACCAAGCATCCTGTGGGAGCGAGCTTGCTCGCGAAAGCGGTGGAACAGTCGCCATCACTGCTGAATGACACACCGCATTCGCGAGCAAGCTCGCTCCCACAATGAAGCAGCATCACCCGAATTCATCGTGCACCGGTCAATCAGTACAAAGGAGCCTCACCATGAACACTCCCTTCAACGCCCCAACCCCGAACACCAAAATCCCCGTGACCATCCTCACCGGTTTCCTCGGTGCCGGGAAAACCACCCTGCTCAACTACATCCTCAAGGAAAACCATGGGCGCAAGATCGCCGTGATCGAAAACGAGTTCGGCGAGGTCGGCATCGACGGCGATCTGGTGCTCAGCTCGGAAACCGAAGAAATCTACGAGATGGTCAACGGCTGCGTATGCTGCACCGCCGAGGTCCGCGAGGACCTGGTGCGCATCGTCCGCGAACTGGTGGCGCGCCCGGTGCGTCTCGATCACATCCTGATCGAGACCAGCGGTCTGGCCGATCCGTACCCGGTGGCGCAGAGCTTTTTCATCAATGATCCGATCGCCGAGGAAGTCGAACTCGACGCGATCGTGACCATGGTCGATGCCAGGCACATTGCCCAGCACCTGGAAGATCTGCAACTCGATGGCGTCGAAAATCAGGCTGTAGACCAGATCGTCTGTGCCGACCGGATCATCATCAACAAGGTCGATCTGGTCAGCAGCGACGAGGTGGAAATCCTGCGTGGCAAGATCCGTGGCTTGAACGCCACGGCTGATCTGGTGACCTCGACCCACGCGCAAATCGACCTGACGAAAATCCTCGGCATCGGGGCCTTCGAGTGCACGCAAAAGCTGATGGAAATTGGCGCGCAACAACACGATCACGCTCACCACGAACACGACCATCACGCCGAAGAACCTGATCACCAGCATGATCCGAGCGTGTCATCGGTGGGCATCGCTGTGGACGGCGCGGTCAATCTGATGGCGTTCCACCGCTGGATCAGCGAGTTGCGCGCCTCCCAGGCCGACAACCTCTATCGCATGAAAGGCGTGCTCGCCGTGGCCAATGAAGACCAGCGCTACGTGCTGCAAGGCGTGCACAGCCTGGTGGAGTTCCGCGCCTCGACTGCGTGGGGCACGGAGCCCCGTTCGAGCAAGATCGTGTTCATCGGCCGCGACCTGGACCGCGCGGCGCTGAACCAGGGCTTCGCCGCCTGCCTGGCAGGCTGAAACACGGCACTGGAGCCGGTGGATGGCGGCTTCGCAGCACGAATGAATGAACGAATGACTGATGCCACAACAGAAGGAACAACACAGAACCTGTGGGAGCTGGCTTGCCAGCGATAGCGGATCGTCAGTTGATGAATAGGGTGACTGATCAACCGCCATCGCTGGCAAGCCAGCTCCCACAGGGTTCCACTGTGTTCTTGAGCTGATCGGCATCAGACGAATACCCCTCTCTACCGCATAAAAACAGCCAGAGGTGTTTCCCCATGTCGTCAGCCACATCCCCAGCGCAAACCGCATCCACCGTGCACCCCGTCGACCGCATTTTGCCGGTGCGACAGATGCTCACCCTCGGCCTGCAACACATGGCCGTCTCGTACATCGGCGCCATCGCCGTGCCGTTGATTGTCGCCAGCGCCCTGAAAATGTCCCACGCCGACACGGTGGTGTTGATCAGCACCACGCTGTTCTGCTCAGGCATCGCCACCCTGTTGCAGACCGTCGGTTTCTGGAAATTCGGCGTGCGTTTGCCAATCCTGCAAGGCGTAGCGTTCAGCAGCGTCGGCCCGGTGATCGCCATCGGCAGCAACCCCGAGGTGGGCTTCGCCGGAGTCTGCGGCGCGGTGATCGGCGCCGGGATTTTCACGATGTTGATGGCGCCGTTCGTAGGCCGATTGCGCCGGCTCTTCCCGCCGGTGGTGACCGGCTGCATCGTCACGGTCATCGGCTTGCAGCTGTTCCCGATTGCCTATGAGTGGGTCGGTGGCGGGCGCAACGCGAGCAACTTCGGTGCGCCGGCGTTTCTCGGCGTAGCGGTGGTGGTGCTGCTGACCATCCTGCTGGTCAACCGCTACGGCAGCCCGTTGCTGCGCAACATGGCGGTGTTGATCGGCATGCTGATCGGCGCCGGTCTGGCCTACGGTCTGGGCATGGGCAGTTTCCACAGCGTCGAAGAAGCGCCGTGGCTGACCGTGCCCTATCCGTTCTACTTCGGGTTGCCGACCTTCAGCCTGATTCCCATCGCGACCATGGTGGTGGTGATGATCGTGCAGATGGTCGAGTCAATGGGGCTGTTCGTGGCCATCGGTGACATCGTCGAGAAACCGGTGGAAGACAAACAGGTGATCAACGGCCTGCGCGCCAACGGTCTGGCCAGCACCATCGCCGGGATGTTCGCCGCGTTTCCCTTTATCGCCTTCATGGAAAACGTCGGCCTGGTGATCCTCACCGGTGTGCGCAGCCGTTGGGTGGTCGCGGTCAGCGGCTTGCTGATGTGCTCGATCGCGCTGGTGCCGAAGGCCGGCGCAATCATCGCCTCGATGCCGACCGCCGCCCTCGGTGGTGCGGGCATTGCCATGTTCGGCGTGGTTGCCGCAGCGGGCATTCAGACCCTGGCCAAAGTCGACTACGAGCGCAATCGCTACAACGTGCTGATCGTCGGTTTCACCATCGCCGCCGCGCTGGTGCCGGTGCTCGCGCCGACCCTGTTCAAACAATTACCCGAGTGGTCGCAGCCGTTCCTGCACAGCAGCGTGGTCATCGCCTGCCTGGTGTCGGTGCTGCTCAACGCTGCACTCAATGGCGTCAGCGTGCCGGAAACCACCGCCAGCAAATCCGCCTCGCACATTCTTTGACTGGAGCCTGCCCATGACTCATCTGCAAAACATCCTGATCAAACACCCCGTCGCGGTGATGACCGGCCTGCGCGGCCCGCGTGCCCGGGCCGGCGCCGTCGACATCCGTGTGGTCAACGGCCGCATCGCTGAAATGGCCGCGAACCTCGAGCCACAACCCGGCGAACGGGTGATCGACGCGCGTAACTGCGTGGTCTATCCGGGCTGGATCAACACCCACCATCACCTGTTTCAGAACCTGCTCAAAGCCGTACCCGCAGGCTTGAACCAGGATCTGCAAGGCTGGCTGGCCAGTGTGCCCTACCCGCGTTTGAACCGTTTCACTCCGCAACTGGCGCAGATCGCCGCGCGCCTGGGCATGGTCGAGTTGTTGCTGTCCGGCGTCACCACTTGCGCCGATCACCACTACCTCTACCACGCCCACGGCAGCACCGAGACCGGGGATCTCCTGTTCGATCTGGCGGAGGAGTTCGGCCTGCGCTTTGTGCTGTGCCGTGGCGGCGCACTGGAATCGGCCAGCGCGCATCCAGGCTTCTCGAAAACCGCGCTGCAACCGGAAAGCCTTGAGCAAATGGTCGGCGACATCGAACGGCTGAAAGCGCGGTATCACCAGGACACACCGGATGCGTTGCGCCGGGTCGTGGTGGCGCCGACCACGCCGACGTTCTCATTGCCGCCAACGCTGTTGCGCGAACTGGCGCACACCGCCCGGGGTCTTGGTCTGCGCCTGCACACGCATCTGTCGGAAACGCAGAATTACGTGAATTTCTGCCGCGAGAAATACAACTGCCTACCGGTGGAATTCGTCGCCGAACACGAATGGCTCGGCCCGGATGTGTGGTTCGCCCACGCCGTGCACCTGCAACCGGGTGAGATCCGCATGCTCGCCCAGACCGGCACCGGCATCTCCCACTGTCCGGTGAGCAATGCGCGGCTGGGCAGCGGCGTGGCGCCGGTGCCGCAGATGTACGAGGCCGGCGTGCCGATCTCACTGGGTGTCGACGGCGTGGCGTCCAATGAATCCGGTAGCATGGTCGGTGAAACGAACACGGCATGGCTGATTCACCGGGCACAACAAGGCGCTTCGGCCACCACGGCCGAAGACGTCATTCACTGGGGCACGGCGGGAGGTGCACAGGTGCTGGGACTTGGCGCGGTCGGCACGCTGCAAGTCGGGCAAGCGGCAGACCTGGTGATTTACAGCCTCGATCATCCACGGTTCTTCGGCTTCCACGACAGCGCTGTTGCACCGGTCGTGGCGGGCGAGCCGATCACCGTCAAATACAGCCTGGTCAGCGGCCGTGTGGTCGTGGATAACGGCGTGATCCCGGGCCTGGATATCGAGCGCATGCGTGCCGAGGCGTGGGAAGGTGTGCAGCAGTTGATGAACGTTGACGACTGATTAATACCCACCCCCTGTAGGAGTGAGCCTGCTCGCGATAGCGGAGTATCAGTGAAGTAAATCTCAGCTGACACACCGCTATCGCGAGCAGGCTCACTCCTACAGGAGATCGCAGTGCATTCGCGACTTCAGGGTTTGTCATCTAGAGTTACTACCTCATCGGATAGAGCCCCTGCCCGCAACACCGGGCTCTTTTTCAAGGAGAGACTGATGACGTCGCGTCGCAACATCGAACAGACCTACCGCACCTGGTCCAGCCCGATCCTGCTGGAGCTGAAAAAGCGTGAGCACCAAATGGCGCCAATCGAGCGCCAGGCCCTTGAAAATGTATTGGTGGAAAGAAGGTTGCTGGACGTTGGCAACCCGGACGGTATTGAACGTCGCCGAAACAGCGGTGACTGACAGATCGCTATCGCGAGCAAGTTCGCGATAGCGTCACCCCTCGACTGGGCTCAGCGGAGCAAGCCGGCGTTCTTCAGCAGTTCGTGCAAGCCTTTCGGCACCAACGGCGCGTGCTCGCTGAAGGGCGCGCCGTCACTTTCGTGGCCATTGACCTGCTCACAAGCGTATACGCCCGGATCGATAAACGACGCGTCGTATACCTGAACAATCTTGTGGCCTGGTTTGCCGTTGTAGACGAACAGGTTTTGCGCGGCACACCTGTGGACGTCACTTGAAGGAGATCGCCTCAGACCGGCGAAATCGTCGCGAGCAGGCCGATCAGAATGGTCAGTGTCAGGAATCCACCCAGAAAAAACGCCATCTTGTTCATGTTGCTCTCCTCAATGCTGAGCTTGCGGTGCACTGGGCGCTTCGGGATGAAGAACTGCCGCGAGTGACCGAACTGCCGGGGCATTTTGAGCGTATGACTGCGCCGGTTACAGAGGCAGATCCAGTGAAAAAATACGGATCAGATGCTCATCTGATCTGCTTGGGCCATGGGCGGATATTCAGATTGCGGCACGAGGGTTCAATTTCGGCGTGGTTGATCTAGAGTCATTGCCGTCGCAAGAACAAAAAGAAAAACTCTGGAGTGAAGATGACCGACCTGAACCTGCAACCCAATGTCGCCGTATCGCTGGGCAAATGGCACGAAATGATCCGCACCGGCAACCTCAGCGCCCTGCCCGGTTTGCTCGATCCGCAAGCCGTGTTCCGCTCGCCGATGGCCCACACGCCCTACCCCGGCGCGCCGGTGGTGTCGATGATCCTCAACACCGTCTTCGAGGTGTTTGAGGATTTCCACTATCACCGGGAACTGGCGACTGCCGATGGCTTGAATGTGATTCTGGAGTTCAGTGCGAAAGTCGGGACGAAAGAACTGAAAGGCATCGACATGATTCGCTTTGACGAAAGCGGCAAGATTGTCGAGTTTGAAGTGATGGTACGGCCCCTGAGCGGATTACAGGCCTTGGGCGAAGAGATGGGACGGCGCCTGGGTGTCTATCTGGCCAAGGCCAAATCCTGAGCACCTTAAAGACCGGGTGGGAGCAGCCTCGTTTCACTCGACAGCACCTGCAAAACACTTAGCCACAAAAAAGCCCACTGACCGTCGCCGGTTCAGTGGGCTTTGTGTGTCAGGCGTCTGGTTACAGCGCCATGTCACGTGCAGCGTTTTCCTTCGGAGCCTTGGCCTTGTCAGCCGCAGCATCGACTGCCGGAGCAGCGACCTGACCGATCACCGGAGGCGTCGGCAGTTCGAGGATCTTGGCAGTGTAAGCCCACTCTGCAGCCACTTTGGCTGGATCGCTGTTCAGCTGGGTACCGTAGCTTGGAACGATCTGGTGCAGCTTGGTTTGCCACTCAGGGGTCGCGACTTTGTCCTTGAAGACTTTCTGCAGCACGCTCAGCATGATCGGTGCAGCGGTCGACGCGCCTGGCGATGCGCCCAGCAGACCAGCGATGGTGCCGTCTTGTGCAGCAACGATTTCGGTGCCCAGTTTCAGCACGCCGCCCGCGGCTTCATCACGCTTGATGATTTGCACGCGCTGGCCGGCTTGCCACAGGCGCCAGTCTTCGGCTTTGGCGTTCGGGAAGTATTCCTTCAGCGCGTTCAGACGGTCTTCATCCGACAGCATCAGTTGGCCAGCAAGGTACTCGACCAGCGGGTATTCCTTGATGCCGACCTTGGTCATAGGCCAGATGTTGTGGGTGGTGGTGCTGGTCAGCAGGTCCAGGTACGAGCCTTCTTTGAGGAACTTGGTGCTGAAGGTCGCGAATGGGCCAAACAGGATGACACGCTTGCCGTCCAGGACACGGGTGTCCAGGTGCGGAACGGACATCGGTGGTGCGCCAACCGACGCTTTACCGTAGGCCTTGGCCAGGTGCTGTTCAGCGATGGCCGGGTTATCGGTCACCAGGAACGAACCACCAACCGGGAAGCCTGCGTATTCCTTGGCTTCAGGAATGCCCGACTTCTGCAGCAGGTGCAGCGCGCCGCCGCCAGCGCCGATGAACACGAACTTGGCGTCGGTTTCGGTTTTGCTGCCGTCTTTCAGGTTTTTGTAGCTGACGCGCCAAGTGCCATCGGCATTCTTGGTGATGTCCTGGACTTCGCTCGACAGTTTCAGGTCGAAGTTAGGCTTGGTCTGCAGGTAAGCGGCGAACTGGCGGGTGATTTCGCCGAAGTTCATGTCGGTACCCAGCGGGCTCCAGGTGGCCGCGATTTTCTGGTTCGGGTCACGCCCTTCCATCATCAGCGGAACCCACTTCTTGATCACAGCCGGGTCTTCGGAGTACTGCATACCAGCAAACAGCGGGCTCGCCTGCAGGGCTTCGTAGCGCTTTTTCAGGAACTTGATGTTGTCATCACCCCACACGAAGCTCATGTGCGGCGTGGTGTTGATGAACGAGCGAGGGTTCTTCAGAACGCCTTGCTGAACCTGCCAGGCCCAGAACTGACGGGAGACCTGGAACGCTTCGTTGATCTCGACAGCTTTCGGGATCGTGACGTTGCCTTTGTCGTCTTCCGGGGTGTAGTTCAGCTCGGCGAGCGCCGAGTGACCGGTACCGGCGTTGTTCCAGCCGTTGGAGCTTTCCAGGGCGACGCCGTCGAGGCGCTCGACCATTTCCATCGACCAGCTCGGCTCCAGCTCATTGATCCACACACCCAGGGTGGTGCTCATGATGCCGCCGCCAATCAGCAGTACATCGACTTTCTTCGGGTCTTGAGCATTGGCGGAAGACATCCCCATCGCCAAAGCCAGCCCCAGCAGGGCTGTGTTCACTTTTTTAAACATCTGTTGCACCTATGATAAAACGCCTTCCGCCCGCCGCTGTTATCAGTATGCGATCCGCTTTGATGACGCTCAGGCTCGCGTCGCAGATTCCGGCACACTTCAATTTTGACGGGTGGGCACACAAGGCCGACATGCTGCATCGACCTCAGTTAATGTCCCTTCTGAACTGACTTCTTATCATTATTGGCTCAGCTACTTGAGCGACAGGGATTCCGTCAGCCCGCCCGAAGGCAAGCAAACTGAATAAGGTCAAACCAAGTTGGCGCGAAGAATATCACGTCAGGGCAAACCCGCGCGTCTGTTCCCGACTTGATGGTCTTTTTCCGCTGTGGGAATTATCGGCCGGCAAACGCTGAACATGAACCCGACGCTGGCTCTGGCTGAAGCCTTCAAACGATCCACGGGGTCGATATTCACACGACAAAACCCCGTGGGAGCGGGCTTGACCGCTAAGGGGCCCATTCCGGCAGCGCAGGCTGAGTTGACTCACGGCAGCCTTACAGACGAAACCGATCCACCGACTGCGCCAACTGTCCCGCCAGGCTCGACAATTCATCGGTGGTATTCGCCGTCTGCCCGATCACCCGGCTATTGCCCTCGGACATCCCCGCAATCATCTCCACCTGATGAGCGATTTCATTGCTCGCCTGGCTCTGTTCGCCAATGGTGCGGGTGATGTCGTTGACCAGTTGTGTCGTGCTCAGCGTGGCCTGCAGAATTTCCCGAATCGCCCGTTCGACGTCCGCCGTCACTGCCATGCCCTTGTCGACCTGCGCCACACCGGCCTCCATGCTGCTGACCGCCTCGCGGGTGCTGTGCTGGATGCGCGCGACCATCGCGGCAATTTCCTGGGTCGAGGCGCTGGTTCGCGCCGCCAGACTGCGCACTTCATCCGCCACAACCGCGAAGCCCCGGCCCTGTTCACCGGCCCGGGCTGCCTCGATCGCGGCATTGAGCGCCAGCAGGTTGGTCTGATCGGCAATGCCTTTGATCACCTGAATAATGTTGAAGATGCCTTCGGATTCCTGATCCAGCGTACGAATTACCTGCGCCGACTGTTGCGCCGAGCGGGCAATGTCGTCCATGTCGCTGACCACTTGATGGATGACCTGCCCGCCATTCTTTGCCAGTGATTCAGCCTGATTGGCCATGCTCAGGGCGCGTTCGGCATGGCGGGTGATTTCCTCGATGCTCGCGGTCATCTGGCTGGCAGCCGCGGCCATGGTGCCGGCGGCGACGCTTTGTTGCTGGCTGCTGTCGGCGACCTGATGGCAACCGTGGCTCAGTTGTTCGCTCATGCCGCTGACGCCGTGGGCGTTGCGTCGCACCACGTCGATCATGTTGCGCAAATCGCGCTGCATGGTCGCCAGTGTGCGGATCAGCGCACTGGCTTCATCCTTGCCGGTCGGTTCGATGATCGGCTCGCCGAGGTTGCCATGGGCGATGCTTTCGGCAATGTGACTGGCGGACTTCAGCGGGCCCATGATACTCAGGATGACCCAGCGCCCTTGCGCCAACAGCAGTAACAGGCTGGCGATCAGCACCACGCCGAGCGCGATGTTGGCATTGCGGATCGCCGCTTCAGTCGCCGCACTGGTCTGCTGCGTGTTGGATTCGATCAATTCACTCAACGCAGCCATCTGCTCTTCCAGCTGGCTGAAGGCGGTGTTGAAGGTGCCCAGTTCCTGCTGCGCGGCGTCCGGGTTGTCCAACGCCAGCCCGACGATGCGCTCACCAGCATTGATGTAGGTATCGAGATTCGGCTTGATCTGTTCCAGCGCCGTGCGCAGCGTCGGGTTGATAGGCAACTTGAGGTTGTCATCGAGCACTTCCCGGAAGTGCCCGGCATGCTCATTGATCGAGTCACGCACCTCGGTCGCTGTACTGGTGCTCTTGCCCAACCCGACCAACATCGCCGAGTAGACATCGGCGCGCAGGGCGTCGTGCATCATGTCGGCTTCCATGTGGTTGCGCAGTGCGCTCATGCTCACCGCATTGTCGCTGACCGCCGAAGCCATTCGCACGTTGCCGACATAACTGACCAGACTCACGATCAACGCCGTCAGCAGGCTGGTAACAATCAGCAACACTAAACGCAGTTTGATCGACACCGTAATGTTCTCCCCCTTCGCCACGCCCGCAAGCGCCTGTCAGATCTTCAGTTAAGCCTATTTACGCGGGTCTGCCGTGCCAGAACGTGACAGCAGGTGTCTGCGCGCGGGGGAAGCGCGGTAAAACTTTCGGATTGCGCGGCAAGTCTCACTTTGCACACCTTCATCGCGGGTTAATACCGCCGGGCTATTGAGTCCGGCGTTCAAAACACTCAGGCAGCAAAAGGAAACGCTAATGAAACGCGCACTGTGGATGGGATTGCTAGGCACCTTCGCCATTGGTACGGCTCAGGCAGCCACCGAAAAAGTCGCCATCAATCTGGTCAGTGCCAATGGCGCGCCGCAGGTCATCGGCTCGATTACGGTCAGTGAGACGCCGTATGGCCTGTTGTTCACCCCGGACCTGAAATCCCTGCCGGCCGGCGTACATGGCTTCCATGTCCATGAAAACGGCAGTTGCGAAGCCGGCATGAAGGATGGCGTGAAAGGCGCCGCACTGGCCGCCGGAGGGCACTTCGACCCGCAGAAAACCGGCAAACACCTCGGCCCTTATGCCGATGGCCATCTGGGTGACTTGCCGGCGGTTTACGTGACCGTCGACGGCATGGCCAGCTATCCGGTGCTGGCACCGCGCCTGAAGACAATCTCCCAGATCAAGGGTCACGCGCTGATGATCCACGCCGGCGGCGACAATCACTCCGACCAGCCGAAACCTTTGGGCGGTGGCGGCGACCGCATGGCCTGCGGGGTGATCTGAGCGCGCTTGAACCCGGGCAACCCTTAACGGCGTTGCCCAAGTCTTTTTTACATTCACACAGACTTTAGCGCCCTACGGAACTCCGCCCCACCGCGCCCCTCTCACACTATGCAGTATTTCCTTTTTGCTTCGCGCTTGTGGAGGAACACCGTCATGCGCAAGTTAGTGCTCGTTTCTTCTTTACTCTTATGCCTGCCGGTCGGTTCGGCGCTGGCCCGCGTCGATGCGGGTGATGTTGCCACCTCGGCGGGTGTCTCCGCGTCGCTGTACTCGACCTTCAAGGATCACAAGATGGTGATCCCGGCCCGTGACGACTTGTCTGCATTTGTCGCCAGCGGCGGGGCCATCCGTGGGGTTTATCTTGAGTCGGTCTTGCAACAGGTGCGTCACGACAACCCCGGTCTCAACGCCAGCGATGAAGACCTCGCCAATGCGATTCTGGTGCATTACGAAGGTCTGAATCAGTAGCCGTCAGGGATGACGCGGCCGATGGATGGCCGCTGACGGCGCATAGGCAAAACTGTCCGACGGCCTCTATGATGGAGGCCATGACGACTTCTGTGCCCCTGCGCTCACCCTGCCCGCCCGGCGCCTGCAATTGCGGGCGCGATCCGTTGCTGGAAACGCCCGGCGCGGATGTGCGCATCCTGCGCCTGACCCGCGAGGAAGAAAAACGCCTGTTGGCGCGTCTGGAAAGGCTCAAGGATCTTGCCGATCTGCGGCACCTGCAACAGCGCATGTTCGAGCAACTGGGGATTCGCGTCGATGTCGCGCCCGGTTTCAACGAAGTGCGCACCATGCGCGGTATCGCCATTCAAATCCATGAGTTGCCGGGACTCTGTCGCAAGACACGTGCGGCGATCCCGGCAGCGATTCGTCGCGGCCTGGAAAATCATCCGCAAATCGCCTTCGAACTGCTCAACGCCCACGACTTGCTGCGTGATACCTGATCACGGGTGCATGCCGACCCGTTTGCGCATCTGTACGGTGATGCTCTGACGGGTTTTCTTCATGTCTGCCCAAGGTTCGTCGCCGACCTCAGCCAGGCGCTCGTGAACATTGTGGATGTTCCACTGGTTGCCGCCCTTGATCTCGGCGACCTCCTCACGAAACAGCGGCACCGACACCGGCAAGCCCTCACGGGTACGCGCCGCGTAGGCGCAAACGGTGGTGGCCCCCAGACCGTTGCGCAGGTAGTCGATGAAGATCCGTCCGACGCGGTTTTTCGGCCCTGACACCGCCGAAAAACGATCCGGCAACAGCTTGGCGATGTGGCTGACGATCGCGTGGCTGAAGTCCTTGACCTCGTCCCAGCCGAGCTTACGGGTCAGCGGTACGACCAGATGGATACCCTTGCCGCCACTGGTTTTCAGAAAGGCCTTGAGGCCCAGCTCATCGAGCACTGTTAGCGTCAGCGCAGTGGCTTCGACCATGCTTTTCCACGGCAGCGCCGGGTCTGGGTCGAGGTCGAGGACGAAGCGATCGGGCTTGTCCAGATCGACTGTGGTGGCATTCCAGGTGTGCAGTTCGACCGTGCTCATCTGCACCGCGCCGATCAACGCTTCAGCATTGTTGATCAACATCACGGGCTGACCGGTGACATCCTTGTCCAGCGTTGTGATGCCAGGAATCGCCAGCCGCTCGGCATTTTTCTGGAAGAACAGTTCGCCGGCGATACCATCCGGAGCACGCACCAACGCCACCGGGCGATCCTTGAGTTGCGGCAGAATCCATTCGGCGACGCTGGCGTAGTACTCGGCCAGTTGCATCTTGGTGGTGCCGCTGACGGCGTCGATCACCCGGTCCGGGTGAGTGATGCGCACCTTGCCATTGGCCAGGTCCCGTTGTGACGGCACGGTTTGCGCCTTGCTCGCAGCGGATTTTGTTGCCGGTTTTTTTGCGCCTGCTTTGCTGGTGGAAGGCTTGCTGGCGGAAGGCTTGCCGGCGGAAGCCTTGCTGTCGGAGGCCTTGGTTCTGGATGTCTTCAAGGGCGTCGCTCGCTCTTCGGTAATGTCCTTGGCCGGCTTGTCATCGCGCAAGCCATGGAACACTGCGTGGCGCACCGAACCGTCCTGGGTCATTTCGGCGAACGCGACTTCGGCGAGCAATTTCGGTTTCAACCAATGCACGCCCTTGGCTTCGAAACCGCTCGGTGGATTGACCACGGCGGCTTTCTTCACCTGCAAGGGTTTGAGCTGGCCCAGGAGGGTTTTCAACGTGGTCTCGTTGAAACCGGTGCCGACCTTGCCGGCATAGCGCAGTTCACCCCTGTCGCGGTCATGCAGGCCCAGCAACAAGGCGCCGAAAGCACTGCGCGAGCCTTTCGGATCGGTGTAGCCGACGATCACGAATTCCTGCCGGTGTTTGCATTTGAGTTTGATCCAGTCGCCGCTGCGGCGGGACACATAAGGCGAGCCGAGGCGCTTGCCGATCACGCCCTCCATCTGCATCTGGCAGGCGCTGTTGAGCAGCGCCTCCGGGGTTTCATCGAACGCCTCGGAGAACCGCAGCAACGGTTGTTCATGGGCACCGAGCACTGTGGACAGGGCCGCACGGCGCTCCTCGACCGGCACTTCGCGCAGGTCGACGCCGTTGAGATACGGCAGATCGAACAGGTAATAAAGAATGTTGCCGCTGCGTCCGCTCTCGAAGGCGTTTTGCAGCGCCTGGAAATCCGGCACGCCGTGTTCATCGGCAACGACCATTTCGCCGTCGAGCCACGCCGACTCGAGACCCAGCGCGGCCAGCGCCGCGGCTTGTTGCGCCAGTTTGTGCGTCCAGTCATGGCCATTGCGTGTGAACAGTTGCACCTGGTCACCGTCGATCCGCGCCATGATCCGGTAACCGTCGAACTTGATCTCGTAACTCCACTGGCCCTGCGGCGCACTGTCGACCAGCGTCGCCAGTTGCGGTTTGAGCGAAGCAGGCATTTTCGCCTTGTGCGCCCCGCCAAGTGTGGCGCTGGTCGGCTTGCGTGATGGGGTCTTAGTCTTTTTCGCCGTTTTGCTGGTTTCGGCCGCCAGTTTGGGTTTGCCGACAATTGTCCGCTCACTCAATACGCTGTCCGGCTCGGCGACCAGTACGTCGTAATCCTCCTGCGGGCGGGCGGCACT
>NZ_QAIU01000424.1:0-375 GCF_003061205.1 Pseudomonas sp. HMWF006 | reverse complement strand
ATTCCAGATCCCGGCGAGTTTCTCGCCTTGCAGTTCGAACTTGAGCTTGCCTTTGGCGTAGGCTGTTTGCGGGTCTTCCAGCGGGATCCACACGCCACGATCCCAGACAATCACATCCCCGGCGCCGTAGTGCCCCTCGGGAATGCTGCCCTCGAAGGTGGCGTAATCAAGCGGGTGATCCTCGACATGCACCGCCAGGCGCTTGACCTTGGGGTCGAGTGACGGGCCCTTGGGCACCGCCCAGCTTTTCAGCGCACCGTCGAGTTCCAGGCGAAAGTCATAATGCAGGTGCGACGCGTCGTGCTTCTGGATGCAGAACTGCAAGGCGTGGTTGCCGGCGGTTTTGCGTCCCGGGCGCTTGACGGCGGCAGGCTC
>NZ_QAIU01000036.1:0-12525 GCF_003061205.1 Pseudomonas sp. HMWF006 | reverse complement strand
GGCAACCCGATGGCGCGCTTCGACAAACTGCTGGGCTCGGCACAAAAAATCGACATCCATCGCGTCGATTCCCTTGAGCACATGCCGGGCTGGGTCAACCGCAGCAAAAGTTATTTGCAAAGCGGTGCCGGCGTCGGCCTGCAGGCCTACGGCATCTACAGCGGCCTGATCGGGATTGCCGAGGCGATCAAGGTCGGCGATCTCGGCGAAGCCGCGTTCAATGCCGGCGGCATCAGCAGTGAAATCGGTTCGCTGATCATCGAGCGGGGCTTGAGCAAGGGTGGCGAAGCGATGTTCCAAAGTGGCGCGACGGTGTTCAACCGGTTTCCCGCCACCAGCATCGGCAAGACCCTGAGTCGCGGCGCGGGCCTGTTTGCCAGTGCCATCACGCTTCCCTTCGACATCATTGGTGCGGTCAAGGCTTTTAACGCGGCGGCGGGCACGACAGGCAAGGCAGCGCAGGATCACTACGTCAGCGGCGGACTCAGCGTGGCCGGTGCGGGAATCAGCATCGCCCTGGGCCTGGCGGCGCTCGCCGGTTTCGGCAGCGTTGCCGGCCCTCTTGGCCTGGCCGCGGCAGCCGTACTGGTACTGGGTGCGGAAATCTACCGCGCCGCGCGGGTTGTCGATGACATTGATGACTACATCGAGCTGGGTTTCCATGAGCGTCTGCGTTCGGGCTGGTTTGCCTTCACCCATCAAGAGCTGGATCAGGACGTGATGGACCGGTTCAGGATCGCCAAGGCCACCGGCGACCACCGCCAGCAACAGCAGGCCTCGGCCACCGCCCTGTTGCAGGGAGCCTATAAAAACTATATCGAACACGTGGTGAACGGCAGCTTCAATGTCCAGTTACGCCCGATCAACGTATGGCGCCGCCAGTGGGACGCGAGCGCCGGCGAACAACCGTTCAAAATCGAGAACGAGCCGGTGGTAGTTTCCAGCGATGACCACATTGATGCGCGCGACGGTTTGCCACCCGACCTCGAGCGCGTCGTCAGCGGTGAGGCCGGCGACGGGAAAGGCGTGTTGTGGCGCCTGGATGACGGTTACGACCGGGTGGTCGGGGTGAAAAACAAACCCAACTACTTTACCTATCGCACCGACGCCAAAAACCTGACCGGTGGTGACAAGGACGACACCTTCCTCTTCGAGGTCGCCGAGAGCGAGTTCGACAGAGCGGTGCGGCCAGCACGCACCAGCATCCTCGATGGCAGTGCAGGCACCGACCTGCTGGCGTTCGAAGGGGCACGGCCCAGGCGTGAAACGCGCTTTGTCGGCCATGACGTCCACTTGCCCAGCGGAGAGGTCGCACTGCGCAGTGGCGACCCGCAAATCGCCGATATCAGCGTGGCGCAGATCAAGGACATCGAGAACATCTCGACCCTGCGGCAGGGTTCGAGCAAGGTGACAGGCGATGATCGCGCCAATGTCATCGTTGCCAATGGCTACGACACAGTGACCGCCGGAGCAGGCGACGACAAGTTGGTCATTCGCGGTGCGCAGGTCAACGCCGACGGCGGCGCGGGGACCGATCGCTACTACATCGCCGAGACGTCCATCGAGGCGACGATTGTCGAAAACGGTCAACAGATCAGTCACATCGAACTCGGCTGGCCAGCAGAGAACATTCAACAATGGCGAATTGTCGGCACCTCGCTGGTCATCACTTCACGACGGGGCGCAGACGGCGAGCTGCCGGAGCACACCCTGACCATCGAGAACGTCTACAGGACGCTCAATGGTCAACGTCAGTTGATCAACAACCTGCTGCTTTTCATCACGTCTGATGGTTACGAGCTATTGCCGGTCCTGCCGGCGCTGCTGCAGGACCTGTTACCCCACACGACTGAAGTCATCGTGACCGTCAACGGCAGCCGCCCGCCGGCCCCCTGCATCATCAACGGCGGTGCTCTACATCCCAAGGCTGCGCAACCGCAACATTACTTCATGTCGCGCAACAACCGCAGAGTCGACTTCAGCGTGCCACACGGCACGGCCAGAACGTCCAGCGTCATTCACCTCGACTACAACAGTACCGAGTTGCTTGGCCTCGGCATCACTTACAGCGTTGACAGCAACAAGGGCGTATCGGGGTTTTCCTACCTCACCTACAGCGCTTTCACGATCCGGCTGCAACTGCTAGCAAAAGCTGTTTTTCTATCGAATGTGGTGGGCGAGCGATCCGACAATAAAACCGACGTCGGTGGTGGACGCATGGCCGCCGGGATCGAAACCCGGCATGACGTAGTGCTGGTGTTCAAGGATGGCGAATCGTATCGCCTCGTGCCGCCAGCCCTTTCCTATATCGCTGATTCCGCAGCCCCCGGTTACCAGTCACGGCCAGCACCGGAGTGTCTGAAACCGCGGCATGGCCGCTATCAGTTCAACCGTCCACAGGTGACTGAACGCCATCTGCTGCCCGTGCATCCCGGCAAGGTCGACATCAACTCAACGCAGCATAAGGGTAAGTACGCCCTACAGGGTCAAAGCTCGATCTACGACGTCTATCCGTCGAGCAACGCGATCATCAGCCTGTCGACCCCCGGCGCTCAGGCCAGGACCGCCAACGCGTCGACCTGGACGTTCTACAGCACACGGATGACCGAAACGGTCACCCGCAGCGATATCCGCCTCAGTGGCAATGAACTGCATGTCGCCAGCGTGTTGATCGAATTGCCCGACATCGACGAAGAAACCCCCGTGGAGTCCATCAGTGTGGCGACGTCATCCGGGAACATTTATGAAGTGTCGCTGCTGTTCGAAGTGTTGCAGCTCTACGTCATCGAAGCCCGGGGCTATGCCACGCTGGCGGCGCTGCTGGAGGACATCCGGCAACACCGGGAACGCCACGAACTGGCTTCGCAGGTGTTCGTCTTGAACATCGGCTCCACCGCCGAAAAAAGCGGTCATATCTATTACAACGCGAGCAAGGACTACTGGGGCATCGACAGCGACTTGAGCTATCGCATCAAACCGCAAGACCTGGTGATAAACCGCGCACTGATCGCCTGATGCGCAGCTCAGGCGAATAACTCACCTTGCAACTCATCCAGCAGTGCCTGAATGGCATCCAGGCGCTGTTGCGGATCATCCAGTTGCAGCAGGTCGATCTTGTCTTCTTCGGCAAAGGGCAGCAGGTAGGCCAACTGATTGGCCAGTGACTGCTGACCAGGCGCGTCGGTGCCCATGTTCAGCGCCTCGACCATTGGATGCTCGGCCAGGGCCTTGAGCAGCGCCACCAGGTCGGCGTCTTCTTCCTGCAAGGGTTGCTCCGGCTCGTCGTCCAGCCACTCGACGTCTGCGAGAATCAATTGGTCGCGCTGCACTTCGGTGCGCAGCACATGGAAGCGGCGCCCGCCCTGCACGCGAATCCCCAACAGCCCGTTGTCCTGCTGCTGGAAATCGGTGATCAGCGCTTCGCAGCCGACCAGCGCAAAACCCTGCGGCGCGAGACCGACTTCGCTGCCGTCGAGGATGCACACCACGCCGAAGCCGCCGCCCTGTTTCATGCAACGACCGATCATGTCCAGGTAGCGCGCCTCGAAGATCTGCAAGTCGAGATTGCAACCGGGAAACAGCACTGTGTTCAGCGGAAAAAGCGGCAGGCTCATAGACATTTCCTTAGACCACCATCGACACCGCCAACGGCAGGAACACCGCCGTGGCCACGCCCATCAGACTCATTGCCAGCGCCGCGAAGGCGCCGCACTCATCACTTTCCTGCAACGCCACCGAGGTGCCGACGGCGTGGGCTGTCATGCCCAACGCCATGCCGCGCGCCTCGGGGCTGTGTACGCCAAGGCGGGTCAACAGTGCCGGGCCGAAGATCGCGCCGATCACCCCGGTGATCAGCACGAACACCGCCGCCAGCGCCGCGACGCCACCGATCTGCTCGGCCACCAGCATGGCAATCGGCGAGGTCACCGACTTCGGCGCCATGGTCATCAGGATCATGTGCTCGGCGCCGAACCACCAGCCGAGCAAAACGCCCATGCCCGTCGCGACCACACCACCTATCACCAGCGTAGTAAAAATCGGCCAGAACAATTGGCGGATGCGTTTGAGGTTGAGATACAGCGGCACCGCCAGCGCCACTGTCGCCGGGCCCAGCAGAATGCTGAGGATCTCGGTGCTCTTGCGGTACTCGGCGTAAGTCAGGCCGCAGCTGACCAGCACCCCAATCACCAACAGCATGGAGACCAGCACCGGTTGCAGAAAGATCCAGCGGGTTTTCTCGAACGCCGCCAGCACCAGTTGATAAGCACCGAGGGTGATGCCGATGCCGAACAGCGGATGGTGAATCACCGACGCCCAGGCGCCGTGCCAGTCGAAGAGCATCAGGATTCCTCCGATGGCGGTACATGACGCCGGACCAGACGCTGCATCAAGACCCCGGCGAAGGCCATCGACAGAATCAGCGAGACCACCAGTGCGCCGACAATCGCCCAGAAATCCGCGGCAATTGCCGAGGCGTACACCATCACACCCACGGCTGGCGGCACCAGCAGCAAGGGCAGATAGCGCAACAGACTGCCGGCCGCGAGGTTCAACGGCTCGCCGACTTCCCCGCGAACGATCAGGAACACCAGCAGCAACAGCAGGCCGATGATCGGCCCCGGCAGCACCGGCAACAGCAAGTGATTGAGCGCCGTGCCGAGCAATTGAAACAGCACCAGCAGGGTCAGGCCACGTAACAACATCTGACATCTCCGACAAAAAGCGCCGAGCATTATAAGCACGCCTGCGCTATGGATCGGCATTCGCCAAAAGCATGGTCGGTTGACCGGAGCAAATCGCCATGATGATCTACAGTGGTTCGCAGGGCGGTCAAATCCCCCACCTGAAAAACTATAAAACCGATGAACCCAAGGAGAGTCTCAATGCCCTATGTTCCCGTTGCAGAGCTCAAAGATTATGTCGGCAAGGAACTCGGACGTTCCGAATGGCTCACTATCGATCAGGAACGCATCAACCTGTTCGCCGAAGCCACCGGTGATTATCAGTTCATTCACGTCGACCCGGTCAAAGCCGCGCAAACGCCATTTGGCAGCACCATTGCCCACGGTTTCCTGTCGTTGTCGCTGATCCCCAAATTGATGGAAGACATCCTGATCCTGCCGCAAGGCGTGAAGATGGTGGTCAACTACGGTCTGGACAGCGTGCGCTTCATCCAGCCGGTGAAAGTCAATTCGAAAGTCCGTCTGAAGGTCGATCTGGGCGAAGTGACCGAGAAAAAACCCGGCCAGTGGCTGCTCAAGGCCACCGCGACACTGGAGATAGAAGGCTCGGACAAACCGGCCTATATCGCCGAGCCACTGTCGCTCTGCTTCGTCTGATGGTTCTGGATGCGAAGCAGCGCACGCTGTTTCGCGTCAACACTGTTTTACCGGCTGCATTAGGTCACACAGCTGCGGCATACTCGGTCGCCTAATTGCCCGGATCCCGCTATGCGCTCACTCGCGACTCTTGCCCCCCTTGCCTTGACTCTGTTGCTGGCCGCTTGCGGCGACGGCGAATCGCTGTTGCCGCCGGATGCGCGTCTGCCGGACGGCGGGCGCTATCGCGGTGAGCTGGTCGATGGCTTGCTGCAAGGTCAGGGCCGCGTCGACTACCCCAACGGCAGTTGGTACGCCGGGCAGTTCGACAAGGGCCAGTGGCATGGCCAGGGCGAATGGCACGGCAGCAATGGCGAGGTTTATCGCGGTCAGTTCCAGCAGGGATTGTTCGACGGCCAGGGCAGCCTGACCACCAATGCCAGCAGCTACACCGGCGGTTTCAAACAGGGCCGGCGCGACGGCGAAGGTACGCTGAAAGAAAACGCCATGACCTACCGTGGCGAGTTCAAGGCCGATCAATATTCGGGGCTCGGCCGCCTGGAAATGGACGACGGCAGCTCCTATCAAGGCCAGTTCGCCCACGGCAAGCCCAACGGCGAAGGCCAGCGCGGCGATGCCAGCGGCAATTCGTTCAGTGGCCACTTCGTCAATGGTCAGCTGGAGGGCAATGGCACCTTCAACAGTGCCGACGGCGACATCTATGTCGGCGGCTTCAAGAACAATCAACTGCACGGCAAAGGTCGTTACGAAAACGCTGACGGCGATGTCTGGCTCGGCCAGTTCAAGGAAGGCGCGCTGACCGGCAAGGGCGAACTGATCGGTGCCGACGGCAGCCACTACATCGGTGCGTTCAGCGACTGGCGCTTCAGCGGTCAGGGGCGCTTGAACCTGTCCGACGGCAGTTTCTACATCGGCGGCTTCGACAACGACAGCTATGCGGGACGCGGCACCCTGGTGCTCACCGATGGCACCGTGATGAGCGGCACCTGGATCAACGGCCAGCGCGTGCGCGATGCCGATGGCAAGTTGCTGCCCGATACCCTTGAACTCGGCTTGCTCGCCCAGGGGCGTCTGCTCGATGACGCGCTGGCCGCCATCCCCGCCTCGACCCCAGCGGTCGAGTTGTACACGTTGACCCTCGGCGGCGATGGCAAGCAAAGCGTGTTTCTGCGCGAATCCGACTACGTGGCTAACATGCTCAACACCCGTTTCGGCGCCTACGGCCAGATCCGCCTGGTCAACCACCGCGACCATCTCGGCGACCGACCGATGGCCACCCGCGAGAACCTGCGCCGCGCCGCGCAGACGCTGGCCGAACGCAGCGGCCCGGAAGACCTGCTGTTCATCTACCTGACCAGCCACGGCACCGCCGAGCATGAACTGGTGCTCGACCAGCCGCGCATGGAGCTGGCCGACCTGCCCGCCGACGAACTCGCCGCCGTGCTGGCACCGCTGAAAAACCGCGACAAGATCATCGTGATCTCGTCGTGTTACTCCGGCGGTTTCATTCCCGCCCTCAAGGACGAACACACGCTGATCATGACCGCGTCGCGCGCCGACCGGGTGTCCTTCGGCTGCTCGGAAGAAGCCAACTTCACCTACTTCGGCGACGCGCTGTTCGCTCAGGCGCTGAACCAGACCGACGATCTGGAGCAGGCCTTCAAACTCGCCAGGGCCACCGTCGCCGAGCGCGAACTGGCGGACAATTTCGAAGCCTCGGAGCCACAGATCTGGGCGCCGAAAGCCGTGCTGTCACACTGGCAACTGCTGCGCAAACAGCAAGCAAGAAAAGCATTGCAAAGTGCTGCGTTGAACGACGGAGCAACAAAGAGCAACTAAGCTGAACAGTATCAAGGGAGAGACACCATGTACTTGACGCCTCAGCACGTATTGCTTGCCGGAGCCACCGGTTTGACCGGTGAACATCTACTCGACCGTTTGCTCAACGAGCCAACGATTTCACGCGTGCTCGCCCCTTCCCGTCGACCCTTGGCCGAACATCCGCACCTGGAAAACCCGGTGGGCGATCCGCAGGCGTTTCTGCCGCAACTCAGTGGCCGCGTCGATATCGCCTATTGCTGCCTCGGCACCACCATCAAACAGGCCGGCTCGGAAGCAGCGTTTCGCGCGGTAGATCTGGACATGGTCGTGGCCTTCGCCAAACGCGCGCGGGAGATGGGTGCGCGGCACCTGATCGTGATCAGCGCGATTGGCGCGGATCCGAAATCGTCGGTGTTCTATAACCGGGTCAAAGGTGAAATGGAGCAGGCGTTGCGTGCGCAAGACTGGCCACAACTGACCATTTGCCGGCCATCGCTGTTATTGGGTGATCGCGCCGAACCGCGTCTGGGCGAACAACTCGCCGCGCCGTTTTCCAAACTGATTCCAGGCAAATACCGCGGCATCGAAGCCTGCCAGCTGGCCCGGGCGATGTGGCGCCTGGCGCTGGAAGAGCAGGATGGGGTGCGGGTGATCGAGTCGGATGAACTGCGCAAATTGGGCAAATAACCTGAAATCGCTATCGCCAGCAGGCTGGCGATGGAGTGCGCAGCACACCCCTACAATCCGCCAGTCGCCTGAAAACTCACACCGATCACGGTGAGCAACGACAACGGCAACAACAACGTATCGAGCAACGCACTCGCCGGCAGGTCCACCCCCGGATAACTCGGCGCCTCAGCGCCGAAGCGATCCATCGCACAACACCCGCCATTCAGCGCGTACAAATCCAGGCGCGTGCCGGAATACACCACCGGCGCGCCCGGTTTGGCCGCATCCAGCGTGCGCACAGTGGCGCACCCGGCCAGTTGCAGCGCCAGCACAATTGCCAGCAGCTTATTCATCGCTGCTCAGATGATGCTCGCCCCAGCGCGGCAGCATGTCCTGCGGAATGCCCAACAGATTGAGAATCCGTGCGACGACGAAATCGATCAGGTCGTCGATGGTCTGCGGCTGGTGGTAGAAGCCCGGCGACGCAGGAAGAATGGTTACGCCCATGTTCGACAGCTTGAGCATGTGCTCCAGATGAATGCTCGAATACGGCGCCTCGCGCGGCACCAGAATCAACTGGCGACGCTCTTTCAATGTGACATCGGCAGCGCGCTCGATCAGGTTGTTGCAGGCGCCCGTGGCAATCGCCGACAGCGTACCGGTGGAACACGGCACCACCACCATCGCCGCCGGTGCGCCAGAGCCCGAGGCCACCGGCGACATCCAGTCTTCCTTGCCATACACGCGAATCTGCCCGGCAGCCGCGCCGGTATATTCGGTGAGGAACGCCTGCATCATCTGCGGCTTGGGTGGCAGCGTGACATCGGTCTCGGTGGCCATCACCAGTTGCGCGGCCTTGGAGATCAGGAAGTGCACCTCGCGATCTTCGCGCACCAGGCAATCGAGCAGGCGCAAACCGTACTGCGCGCCAGAGGCGCCGGTCATGGCCAGCGTGATGCGTTCCGGGCCGCCATGCTGGGAAAGAGTGTTCATTTCAGCGCCTCGGCGAGTTTGCCGTGCAGGCCGCCGAAGCCGCCGTTGCTCATGATCACCACGTGAGTGCCGGGCTGGGCCTGGCTCTTAACACGTTCGATGATGCCTTCGAGGGAATCGCTGACAATCGACGGCACCGTGCACAGTGCGGCGGTGCCCGCCAGATCCCAACCCAGGTTGGCCGGGGCGTACCAGATCACCTGATCGGCATCGACCACGCTGTCAGGCAGACCGTCACGGTGCGCGCCGAGCTTCATGGAGTTGGAGCGCGGCTCGATGATCGCGATCAGCGGTGCGTCGCCGATGCGCTTGCGCAGACCGTCGAGGGTAGTGGCGATGGCGGTTGGGTGGTGGGCGAAATCGTCATAGATGGTGATGCCGCGCACCTCGGCGACTTTCTCCATGCGGCGTTTGACGTTCTTGAACGCGCTCAGGCCGGCGATGCCCATTGATGGAACCACGCCAACGTGCCGTGCCGCCGCCAACGCGGCCAAGGCATTGGCGACGTTGTGCTGACCGGTCAGCTCCCATTCGACGGTGCCCTGAGGCACGCCTTCGAACATCACTTCGAACGCCGAGCCGTCTTCGCTGAGCAGTTTGACCTGCCACTGACCGCCGGCGCCGGTGGTCTGCACCGGGGTCCAGCAACCCATTTCGATCACGCGCTGCAAGGCCGGTTCGGTGGTCGGGTGGATGACCAGGCCTTCGCTCGGAATGGTTCGCACTAAATGGTGGAACTGCCGCTCGATCGCCGCAAGATCCGGGAAGATGTCCGCGTGATCGAACTCAAGGTTATTGAGGATCGCGGTGCGCGGACGGTAGTGAACGAATTTCGAACGTTTGTCGAAGAAGGCGCTGTCGTACTCGTCGGCCTCGATCACGAAGAACGGCGTACCGCCCAGGCGGGCCGACACCGAGAAGTTTTGCGGCACGCCTCCGATGAGGAACCCCGGGCTCATGCCGGCGTGTTCCAGGACCCAGGCGAGCATGCTGCTGGTGGTGGTTTTGCCGTGCGTACCGGCCACCGCCAAGACCCAGCGACCTTGCAGCACGTGATCAGCCAGCCACTGCGGGCCGGATACGTACGGCAGGCCTTTGTTCAGCACATATTCCACCGCCGGGTTGCCGCGGGACATGGCGTTGCCGATCACCACCAGATCCGGTGCCGGATCGAGTTGGGCCGGGTCATAGCCTTGCGTCAGTTGAATGCCTTGCGCTTCAAGCTGCGTGCTCATCGGCGGATAGACGTTGGCATCGGAGCCGGTCACGTGATGGCCCAGCTCTTTGGCCAGCACTGCCATCGAGCCCATGAAAGTCCCGCAGATACCCAGAATATGAATGTGCATAGTCGACCTCGTAAAACATGGCCGCAGGTTAGCGTAGGGAGGGGGAAATCGCACTCTTTAGGTGAGGAGCGGGGATGGTTGGCCTGGCATTTGGGCTCGACTGAAGATTGTCCCCCCTCACCCCAGCCCTCTCCCGAGGGAGAGGGAGCCGATCTACGTGGCGTGCAAAGATTGAGCTCGGCTCGATAATTCAGGTCGGCGTAGATCGCCAAAACACCCCGATCAGTCCCCTCTCCCGAGGGAGAAGGAGCCGATCTACGTGGCATTCAAAGATTGAGTTCGGCTCGACAATTCAGGTCGGCATAGATCACCAAAACACCCCGGCCAGCCCCCTCTCCCGAGGGAGAAGGAGCCGATCTACGTGGCATTCAAAGATTGAGTTCGGCTCGACAATTCAGGTCGGCATAGATCACCAAAACACCCCGATCAGCCCCCTCTCCCGAGGAGAAGGAGCCGATCTACGTGGTGTTCAAAGATTGAGTTCGGCTCGATAGTTCAGGTCGGCGCAGATCGCCAAAACACCACGGTCAGTCCCCTCTCCCTCCGGGAGAGGGTTAGGGTGAGGGTGAGGGGCTTTTAACTGACCCGCCGCTCAATCCCATGCTTACGCAGCTTTCTGTAAAGCGTATTACGGCTAACGCCCAGTTGCTCAGCGGTGCGAGTCATGTGCCACCGCGTTTGTTCAAGAACTGCGAGCAAGGCTAACCGCTCGGCGTCTTCCAGTGGATGCTCACCCGACTCGGCTGGCGAAATCGCTGGCCGCCCCTGCCGAATCACCACCGGCAAATCCTCCAGCCCGATCCGCCCTTCATCACACAACGCCGCCAGCGTGCGCAGCACATTGCGCAACTGGCGCACGTTGCCCGGCCAGTTGAACGCCAGCAACGCTTGGCGCGCCGGCTCGTCGATCAGGACCGTTTCGCCGCCCGCCTCTTCGGCCAGCAGGAAATCCAGCAACTGCGATTTATCGCTGCGCACGCGTAACGCCGGCAGCGCGACTTCGAGGCCGTTGAGCCGGTAATACAAGTCTTCGCGGAAGCTGCCGTCTTCGACCCGTTCCAGCAGATTGCGGTGCGTGGCGCTGATGATCCGCACGTTGACCGCTTCCGGTTCACCACCGATCGGCACCACTTGCCGGTCTTCCAGCACCCGCAACAAACGCGTCTGCAAGGCCAGCGGCATGTCGCCGATCTCATCGAGAAACAGCGTGCCGCCGTCGGCCTGCTGCAACTTGCCGCGCATGCCATCCTTGCGCGCGCCGGTGAAACTGCCGCCGCGATAGCCGAACAGTTCGCTCTCGATCAGGCTCTCGGGAATCGCCGCGCAATTGAGGGCGACGAAGGCTTTGCCGGCGCGCTGACTGGCCTGATGCACAGCCTTGGCGAAGGCTTCCTTGCCGGAGCCGGTTTCACCATTGATCAGCAGCGGCACGTCGCGCTCAAACACCCGCAGCGCCTTGCGGAAATCGGCTTGCAGCGCCGCGTCACCGAGGCAAATACCCGCCAGGGGTTGAGCCTTGGCCACGACCGGGGCCGGGGTGATCGGCAGCGGTTTGCGCGATTCGCCACGCAGCAAGGCAAACAGATACCGCCCATCGCGAGTGCGCAGCGGCCAACTGGCGCTGGCATTGGCGCTGGCGCGACCCAGCAGTTCATCCAGCGAACAATCGAAAAACGCTTCCACCGGTTTGCCCAGCAGACCACCGCGAATATGCCCCAGCAGGTTCAGCGCACTCTGGTTGACCGCACTGATCCGCCCTTCCCCGTCAAACGCCAGCAGACCTTCGCTGAACAGTCCTACGGATTCGGCCTGCAAGTGAAAGCGCAGCAACCATTGGTTATCGAAACAGCGCAGGAAATAGCAGCTCTCGATCATCTTCGCTGACAGGTTGACCAGCGCCATGGTGTGGAACTGGCTCTGCCGCGAGACATCGTGGCGCGCCGAGGACACGTCGAGCACCGCCAGCAATTCGCCGTGTGGGTCGAATACCGGGCTCGCCGAGCAGGTCAGGCCGGTGTGGCGGCCGCGAAAGTGTTCGTCCTGGTGAATGGTCAGCGCCTGGCGCTCGACCAGGCAGGTGCCGATGCCGTTGGTGCCTTCGCAGGCTTCGCTCCAGTCGGCGCCAAGCCAGAGGCCGGCGCGTTCGAAAATCTTGCGTTCGGCAGGCGCAGTGACGCAGTTGAGGATCACCCCGCGCGCGTCGGTCAGCAGCACCGCGTGGCCGGCGCCGGACAGTTGTTGATGCAGGCTGCTCATTTCATTGCCGGCAATCTGCAACACCTGCTGCAGACGCTCGCGACTTTCGAGGACCCGGCCGTGTTCAAGCACGGTGGGCGCCATGGCCAGGGCCGGGTCGA
>NZ_QAIU01000423.1:2616-5330 GCF_003061205.1 Pseudomonas sp. HMWF006 | reverse complement strand
CACCAGCAACGGGTCCCCGGTGGTTTCGCGCAGACGGGCGAGGGCGCGACTCATGGCTGACGGGCTCAACCGCAGGCATCTCGCGGCGCGGGCGACACTGCCTTCGCGCAGCAAGACGTCGAGGGTGATCAACAGGTTCAGATCCGGAGCGGTCATGACATGGCGTTCCATGCAGGTATTGAGTGCAAAGCATGCGTCTTGCGCCGTGTATTGTCGAGGCTCAGGCTACGGCGTATCACCCTTGCGCTGCGAGCACGCCATGCCCCGAGAACCCCTGAACCCCACAGCCCGCTGGGCGCTGACCAGCCTGGCACTGTCGATGTTGATGCCGTCACTGGACACCAGCATTGCCAATGCCGGATTGCCGACATTGGCGGCGGCGTTCGATGCGACGTTTCAACAGGTGCAATGGATCGTGCTGGCCTACCTGCTGGCGGTGACCACCTTGATTGTCAGCGTCGGGCGTCTGGGCGATGGCGTTGGGCGCCGGCGCTTGCTGTTGGTCGGGATCAGCCTGTTCACCGCCGCGTCGTTGGCCTGCGCACTCGCCCCTGGATGGATCTGGTTGATCGGCGCACGGGCAGTGCAAGGCGTCGGCGCGGCAATCATGTTCGCGTTGACGGTTGCACTGGTCGCCGATGCGGTGCCCAAGGCGCGGGCGGGCAGTGCAATGGGCTTGCTGGCGACGATGTCCGCCACCGGCACCAGCCTCGGGCCGTCGCTGGGTGGGCTGTTGATGGAGCATGTCGGCTGGCCGTCGATCTTTCTGCTCAACGTGCCGTTGGGGTTGCTCAATGCGTGGCTGGTGTATCGCTATTTGCCGGCCGATCGCACCGCCCGCACGCCCGTGACGTTTGATTATGTCGGCTCGGGAGTACTGGTGTTGACGCTGGCGGCCTATGCGCTGGCGATGACGCTCGAGGGGTTCACCCTCGGATTGCTAGTGGTCAGCCTGTGCGGCGCGGGGTTGTTCATCGTGGTCGAGAAGCAAGCCAGGGCGCCGCTGATACGCCTGTCTCTGTTCGCTGACCCGCGACTGAGCAGCAGCCTGGCGCTGACCTTGCTGGTGACGACAGTCATGATGACCACGCTGGTGGTCGGGCCGTTTTACCTGAGTCGCGGGTTGGGCCTGAGCAGTGCCATGGTCGGATTGGCGTTGTCGGTCGGGCCGTTGCTGGCGGCGTTTGGTGGCGTGGCGGCCGGGCGGCTGGTGGATCGCTTCGGCGCGCGGCGCATGGTGCCGGGCGCGTTGCTGGGGCTGGCCGGCGGTTGCGCACTGCTGGCGCTGTTGCCGACGCATCTGGGTCTGCCGGGGTATTTGCTGCCGATGACGCTGGTCGCCGGGAGCTATGCGCTGTTCCAGGCGGCCAACAATACCGGATTGATGGCGGGTGTCAGTCAGGATCAGCGCGGTGTGGTGTCGGCCCTGCTCGGGCTGGCGCGCAATCTCGGATTGATCACCGGGGCGGCGGTGATGGGGGCGGTGTTTGCCCTGGCCACGGGTGGCCCGACCCAGGCACCTGCCGAGGTCATCGGCCGCGGCTTGCACATCACTTTCGCCGTCGCTACAGCGCTGATGCTCATGGCCCTGATCCTCAGTCGCGCCAAGATCAAATGTGGCAGCGGGCTTGCTCGCGAAGAGGCCGGAACAGCCGACATCACCAGCGACTGAGCCACCGCTTTCGCGAGCAAACCCGTTCCCACAGAAGCACCGTGTGGCGGCAAAAACTGCAACCGCTGTGGTGCTTTGTCAGCTGGCGTGGGTACTGAGAATGCTCGCCACCTGTTGCGGCTGACAATTGAGGTACGGCGACGAGCGCAGCCAGCGCTGGTCGGGGTACCACGAGAACATGAACTGGCCGTTCTTGAGTTTATCGATCACTTGTCGGGCGATCTGCGGCCGTACCGCCGGGCAGCCCTGGCTGCGGCCGATGCGCCCCTGGCGCTTGCTCCACAACGGATTCACGTAACTGGCGGCGTGGATCACGATGGCACGATCGCGGGCCAGGTCGTTGAAGCCCGGTTCGAGGCCGTCCATGCGCAGCGAGTAACCGTGGGTGCCTTCGTAGCTTTCCTGGGTGCGGAACAGGCCGAGGCTGGATTGATAACTGCCTTCACGGTTGGAAAACTGCGTGGCGAAGTTTTCCCCGGAGTTGGAGCCGTGGGCGACCAGATCGCGCAGTACCAGTTTTTTCCGGTTCAGGTCGAAAATCCACAAGCGGCGCTCGGTGGACGGTTGCGAATAGTCGATGATGGCCAGATGGCGGGACGGTTTCGCACCGTTGTTGACCGCGCATTGCATGGCGTTCAAGGCACCTTTCAGCGCTTGGGGATTGAGTTCTGGCGCGGCGTGCGCGAGGCTGGTAAAGAGCACCGGCGATGGTTTGCCGGCGGCAAAAACTGGACTGGTCACGGCGACAAGGGTCGCGGTGGTCAACAGAAGTCGGCGCAAAAACGTCAACATTTATAAAGTGTCCTCACTGTCTACATATTTGGCACTTTGGCTCCTGACTCCCAGTCATACCCGACAGACCCCGGATTCGGGCCTGACTGTTCAGCGCACCTGATGTAAGGTTGACCGTCATTGAGACGGCTACGGATTGGAGTAAAGCAGTTGTTCAAAAAGTACGCATGCTACTTGAGCATTTGTTTGCTCGCAGCGCCGTTTGTCGCTTGTGCCGATGAGCCGTTGCCGCCGCTGGAGACATTGCCGA
>NZ_QAIU01000423.1:1215-2603 GCF_003061205.1 Pseudomonas sp. HMWF006 | reverse complement strand
GTCGTGCGCGGCGATTGCCGCGCAGCTCAATGGCCCGGCGCTCACGCAATTGCAGGCCTTCTACGAACAGCAGGACTGGATGCCGGTGTGGGCCAGTGACTCCGCACGATTGCCGGCCTTGCACGCGCAATTGCAACTGTTGGCCGACGATGGGCTGAATCCCAAGCGCTACCCGCTTCCGAGCGCAGCGCCGCAGGATGGCGAGTTGTGCGCCGACATCGACATCAGCCGCAACTACCTCCAGGCCCTGCAGGATTTGCATTACGGTCGCCTGCTGCAATCGCATTTCGAACCGCTGTGGCATGCCGACGACACCCCGCGCGACCGTCAGGCGGAATTGCTGGCCATCGCCGTACCCGGCATGCACGACATCGCCGGCGCGTTCGATCTGGCCCGTCCGCGTCTGGCGCAGTATCAAAGCCTGCGCCAGCTCTACGCCGTGCAACGGCTCAAAGCGTTGCCGCAATGGCAGTCCGTGGGCAACGGGCCGCTGCTGCGCCCGTCGATGGAAGATAAACGCGTGCCGGAACTGGCGCAGCGGCTGTTCAGCGAAGGCTATCTGACCCACGCCTTAGGCGCGCCGGGCAATGCCTATGACGGCGTGCTGGTCGATGCCGTGAAAAGTTTTCAGGCCAGCCATTCCTTGCAGGCCGACGGGGTGGTCGGGCCGGGGACGATTGCCGAGCTCAACATCAGTCCGCTGAACCGCCGTGAACAGTTGCGGGTCAACCTCGAACGCTTCCGCTGGCTGGCCCAGGACATGGAACCCAATGGCCTGCTGGTCAACGTTGCCGCCGCCGAACTGACTCTGTATCAGGGCGGTCAAGCCGTGTGGCAGACCCGCACTCAGGTTGGCCGCGCCGAGCGCCAGACACCGTTGTTGAAGTCTCTCGTCACGCGCCTGACCCTCAACCCGACCTGGACCGTGCCGCCGACTATCTGGAAAGAAGACAAGCTGCCGGAAATCCGCAAGGACCAGACCTTCCTCAGCCGGCAGAACCTGCAAGTGCTCGATGCCAATGGGCAACCGCTGGCAGCGGCGGACATCGACTGGGACAACCCCGGCAACATCCTCCTGCGTCAGGATGCCGGGCCGCGTAATCCGTTGGGGCAGATGGTCATCCGCTTCCCCAACCCGTTCTCCGTGTACCTGCACGACACGCCGAGCAAGGCGCTGTTCGAGAAAGGGCCGCGTGCCTTCAGCTCCGGCTGCGTGCGGGTCGAGCACCCGATGCAGCTGCGCGACCTGCTCCTGACCCCGGCGGAAAAGGCCCGCACCGACACCTTGCTCGCCACCGGCACCACTCACGAATTTCGCTTGTCGGCGCCAGTGCCGATCCTGATGACCTACTGGACCGCGCAGGTCGATAATGCCGGTCGGGTGCGCT
>NZ_QAIU01000423.1:0-1205 GCF_003061205.1 Pseudomonas sp. HMWF006 | reverse complement strand
CGTTGCTGGCGGGGCTGGACCGGGCGCATTGAGCCTCAGCGGGTGTGGCGTTGCCAGAACACCCGTGCCAGCCACGCATCGACGCTCAGCTTGCCGGCACCGGCGAAAAGCAGTGGCAGCAGTGCAGCCAGGTAAATCGCCGGCAGCTTGAAGTTGCCGAAGCCCTTGTTGGTGATCGCGTAACCCTGCGCCAGTTCGCTCAGCGTCGACCAGTCGGCGGGCCAGTGCACGGCGGCGGTGGCGACCATGGTCACCACGATCAACGCAAGGGCCGAAATCCGTGTGCCGAAACCGCACAGAATCGCCAGCGCGCCGATCAGCTCGGCCCACATCGACAGCTCCCAGTTCAGCGACGCCGGCAGGTGATCGAAGGGAAACGGGAAGCGCGCCTGGATGTCTTCGAACCAGTTCTGCCCGTTGAATTTCTCTAGCCCCGACTCGAAAAACTCCCAGGCGATAAACAGCCGCAGCGTCAGGGGGGCGAGCCAGGTGCCGGCGCGGTCGAGGTTCAGGTGCAGCCCTTTGATGGCGGTTGAAAGGGTTGTGGTCATGATGCATCTCCGGTGAGTCGGGCCAGTTGAATCAACCGGGGTATTTCAGCCTTGAGGTGTATCGGGGATGTGTCGGCGGGGCGGGGGATTGTGCGTTGGGTGTGTCTGCGGCTTCGGGGTATACAGTGCGATACAGTCAAAAGCCCCTCACCCCAGCCCTCTCCCGGAGGGAGAGGGAGCTGACCGGGTTGTCTTGCGTTCTCCATCGACCTGAAAAATCCCGTCGATGATGGATTCGCCGAAGCAGATTCAGGTCGGCGTACATCCTCAATATCTCGCGATCGGCTCCCTCTCCCTCTGGGAGAGGGCTGGGGTGAGGGAACGAGGGCTGGACGCGCACGTCCGGCCCCGTCAGCATGACCTACAAAAAACGGACCAGCCCCATGCGAAGACTTCCCTCACTGGCCGCCCTGCGCACTTTCGAATGCGCCGCCCGTCACGCGCATTTCGGCCGGGCGGCGGCGGAATTGTGTGTCACCGACAGCGCCGTCAGCCATCAAATCCGCCAGCTCGAAGAGCAACTCGGCGTCGCGCTGTTCATCCGCGAAGGCCGGCAGATTCGCCCGACCATCGCTGCCGGACGCCTGATGCAAAGCCTGCAGCAGGCCTTTGAACTGATCGGCGACGCTTGTGATGAATTGCGCGACCCATCCT
>NZ_QAIU01000422.1:36586-68251 GCF_003061205.1 Pseudomonas sp. HMWF006 | reverse complement strand
GTACAAAAACGGAAAATAGGCAATCACCGACACCAGTACGCCGGCCGGCAACCCATGAATCGAGGGAATCAGACTGACCCAGGCGTAACTGTGAACGAACGCCGGCACCGCCAGTGGTGCCACTGCCAGCAATGACCACAGGCGTCGGCCGGGCAGGTTGCTGCGCTCGGTCAGCCAGGCCAGCGCGGTGCCCAGCAGGATGCACAACGGCAGGGTGATCAGCACCAGCAGCACGGTGTTGATCAGCAGTTCGGCCACGCGCGGGCGGAACACCATGGCTTCGATGGTTGGCCATCCGGTGTACCACGACACGCCCAGCACAAAGCCGATCGGCAGCAACGACAGCACCGATATGAAAACAGCCAGAGCGACCATCGACGACCGCCCGCGACCGTTGAGTGCGCGGGCGCCACGCGAGCGCTGGGCGGGGGCTGCCAAAACAGCCTTTGCCGGCAAGGTTTCCGGCATCACTTACAGCAGTCCGGCCTGGGTCATCAGTTCGACGGCCTTTTTGCTGTCGAGCTTCGAAGCGTCAACCTTTGGCGCATCGAGCTCTTTGAGCGGGACCAGTTTCGGGTTGGACGGGGCACCCTGGCCTACGGCGTATTCAAACGAACTGCCGGTGTGAAGAATCTCCTGCCCCTGTTTGCCGGTGATGTATTTGAGGAACTGCTGGGCTTCATCCTGATGCTTGCTCGACGCCAGGACGCCGGCGCCGGAAATGCTCACGAAGGCGCCCGGGTCCTGGTGCTTGAAGTAGTGCAGGCGAGTGTTCTTGCTGTTTTCGCCGGTCTTGGACTGATCGACGAAGCTGTAATAGTGGTAGATCACGCCGCTGTCGATTTGCCCGGCGTTCACGGCTTTGAGCACGGCGCTGTTGCCACGGTAAATGGTTGCGTTGGTTTTCATCGCTTTGAGCCAGTCCAGCGTGGCGGCTTCGCCTTTTTGCTCAAGCACAGCAGCGACAATCGCCTGGAAGTCGGCACCGGCGGGCGAGGCGGCCCAGCGGCCTTTCCAGGTCGGGGTGGCGAGGTCAAGCAGGGATTTGGGCAGGTCTTTCTCGCTCAACTTGTCCGGGTTGTAGACGAACACCGTGGAGCGTGCGGCGATACCGACCCATTGGCCGTGGGCCGGGCGGTAGGCGGAATCCACTTGTGCCAGGGTGGTCGCCGCCACCGGCGCAAACAGTTTGGCGTTATCGACCAGCACCATGGCCGGGGAGTTTTCGGTCAGGAACACATCCGCCGGTGAGGCCGCACCTTCCTGAACCAGCTGGTTGCCCATTTCCGTGTCGTCACCGTTGCGAATAGTCACCGGGATCCCGGTTTCTTCGGTGAATCCGGCCACCCAGGCTTTGGTCAGGGTTTCGTGTTGCGCGTTGTAGACCACCAGCCCTACTGAGTCTGCAGCGAAGGCGTGCCCGGCGCCGAATAACGCGGTGGCCAGCAGCGCGCGTTTCAAAAAGGATGGAAAGCGTGGGTTCATTCGGGCAGCTCCTGTTTTTAGACGTTATGAGCGAAACCTTCGCAGGCAACAATGCGAACGATTTGCAAGTATCGGGTCGCGGCAATGTAGGGTGGCAAATGAGAAAAAAACGTCAAAGAAACCGTTAATCCTTGTCATTGCCATTCAAATTGTCGCGCCCCGCCCCTTGTTGCTGTCTACGGCATCAATCAGGAACGGGGAATGTAGGCCACGCTCTGGTCTTCGCGTCCGTGGAATACCTGCTCGCCACGGGTGGGGGTGGTGATGATGACCTGGTGGTCCGTTTTCAGGTAGTCGAGCGGCATTGCATCACCGTTGCGGTACTGCGCAACGACAATCGTGCGTTGCGGATCCCAGTGTTCGCCACTGGTACGTTCAAGCCAGGTCATTAATGCTGCGGTATCGCCACTGCGCGGGAAGTCCTGGGTTTCTGTCACGTAATAGAACGGCGCGCCGCCGGTTTGCAGGTACATCGGGACTTTGTTGTCCACCTCGACCATGACCATGCGCCACTGATTCAGCGGTGCCTGTTCGCTGGCCTGCTGGCGAACCTGCTCGCCGAAACGGATAACGCCACCGCCGCTGTTGGTCCACGGGTAGAGCACACCCAGTATTGCGACCAGCAGCGCCGTGGCAACAGCAAAGCCGATTTTCAGCCCACGGCCTTCACTGTTGCGTTCGGCCAGGCGCCGGGTGACCCACCAGGCGCCAAGCAGTTGCGCGAACGGCACCAGCGGCAAGACGTAATAACTGCGACGACTGCCGCTGGCGGTGAAAAACAGCATCAACAACGCAAGCCCCTGAATCAGCCAGCGGGTATCCGGTTCGATGTGCTTCCAGTTTCGCGCGGCGACCCATAGTGCGATCAGCCAGCACGGAGCCCAGGGCAGGGTGTAGACCGGCAGGTAGATCAGGTAGGTGTAAATCGGCCCGAACTGGTCGAATGGCTGGAAAAACCGCACGACGTTCTCGCGCAACACCAGCCCCAGACCGCTTTGCTCGTAGGTGGGCGCGCCGTAGAAGTGCGACAGCACGAACGGCGTCATGTAAAACGCCCCGGCGATCACCAGCGCCGCGAGCAACCGCAGATTGAGGTGGCGTTTCCAGCGATGCTCACTGAGCAGGTGCGGCAGCAGCACCAGGCCCGGCAGAATGAAGCCGATCAAGCCCTTGAACAGCGAGGTCAGCGACAGCAAGCCGAAGAACACCACGTAGCGCCAGAATCGGCTGTCATCCGGCCCGCGCCAGTACCACCAGACCGCGGCGAGCACACCGCACACCGTGAGAATGTCGGCGGTGGCGACCCGCGCCCAGAACACGAAGTAGAAGGTGGTCGCCAGCATCCAGCCAGCGATCAGCCCGGTGCCTTTGCGAAACAGCTGTTCACCGAGCAGGTACACCAGCCACACGCTGAACCACGCGGAAATGACCGAAGACAAGCGCAACGACCAGTGCCCCAGGCCGCCGGTGAACCATGAGGTGGCGGTGATCAGCCAGTACGACAGCAGCGGCTTGTCGTAATACGGACTGCCCTTGAGGTACGGGTCGAAATAGTCGCCACTTTGCAGCATCTGCAGGGCGATGTTGGCCCAGCGGGTTTCAGCGCCCCAGAGTTCGCGACTGCCCAGGCCGAGCAGCAACAGCAAGGCAGTCGCCGCCAGCAGGAGCAGCAACGGCCCCCGTTCAGACTTGGTCTGGATCATGGCTGGCTCTGGTTAAAAATAAGGATTTCCAGTTGGCCACGACGGTAATGCTTACCGTCGATGGGCAGCAGTTCGAGTTGCTGAGCGTCCGAAGTGCTGTTGACCCGCATCACCACGCCGACCGAGCCTTTTTTGCGGGCGTCGGCCATCCACTGCGCAACACCGTCCAGACTGACCTTGCGCGAGGCCATGGCCGGATCATCGAGGCCGTACTTGAGCTCGCCAACGGTGTTGAACAGATCCACCTGCGGGCGTCCCAGGCGCCACGACAAGGCCGACGCAGCACCCAGATCGTTACTCAGCAACGAGGTGGTTGCGCTCAGTTCCTGCTGGTGTTCGGCAATGAACTGATCCGGCATCTTGCTGTTGACGACGGTCGCCGGCATGGCGGCCGGCAACAGCGCGACGAGCAGGCCGATGCCCAGCGCCGGCATGGCCCACAGCGCCAGTGGCCGCAAGGTTTGCAGCGAGCCGGCAATCAGCCAGCCGAGCAGCACGATGTAAGCCAGCGACAGGCTGAACATTTCGGTGTGTTCGTATACTTCGCGGGTTGCTTGCAAATAGATCAGCGCAATCAGTGCAGCAACAGCCAGCACCACGTTGACCGCGCCGTTGGTGCGCAAGACGCGAGCGTCCTGGCGATCGAGCCAGCCCATCAGTGTGTGGCCCATCAACAAGGCCAATGGCAGCAGACACGGCATGATGTAGGTCGGCAGTTTGCCGCTGCTGGCGCTGAAAAATGCCAGCGGCAGCACGAACCACAAGGCCAGGAAGCCGATTTTCGGGTCGCGCTTTTCGCGCCAGGCGCGCAGCAGTGTCGACGGCAACAGCAGTGCCCACGGCAAGGTGGAGGCAAACAGCAGCGGCAGGTAGAACCACCATGGGCGTGCATGCTGGGCGTCTTCACCGGCGGCAAAGCGGCGGATGTGTTCGTGCCAGAAGAAGAAACGCCAGAAGTCCGGTTCACGGGCGTGCACGGCCAGTGCCCAGGGGACGCTGACCAGAGCGGCCACCACAACAGCGACCAGGCCATAACGCACCAACTCGCCGAAACGCCGTTGCCAGATCATGTAGGGCAGGGCGATCAGCACCGGCAGCATCAGGGCGAGGAAACCTTTGGTCATCAAGCCCATGCCACAAGCCAATCCCAACAATGCCCAGCCGCCAATCCGCGCGCGCGGGGTGTTGCTGTCGATGGCAAACCAGATCGCCACCAGACTGAGGTTGACCCACAAAGTGAACTGCGGATCGAGGTTGGCATAACCGGCTTGCCCTGCGATCAGGCCAAAGCTCATATAAAGGAGGGCGCAGGCGGCGCTGAGGCGCGGGTTGTTCCACAGGCGTCGGGCCAGCAGATAGGCCAGCCACACGCTCACGCCGGTGCTGAGCGCCGAGGCGATGCGCACGCCGAACAGGTTTTCACCGAAGATGGCCTGGCCGATGGCGATCATCCAGTAGCCGGCAATCGGTTTTTCAAAGTAGCGAATGCCCATGAAGTGCGGCGCCACCCAGTTGCCGCTCTGCAGCATTTCCTGGCTGATCTGGCCATAACGGGTTTCATCGGGAATCCACAAGCCGTGGGTCATCAATGGCAGCAGATAAAACACCACGAAGGCCAGCACCAGCCCGGGGATCGCAAAACGCTCGATCAGGGTGCTCTGGTGGAGGCGCGGCAAATTCAACGCTGCATGGTGCAGCGGCTTGTTAATAGACGTCATGACTGGACCTTGGTGCAGTACAAAGTGTGCGTTTCAGTGACGGCCTGGCGATGTCCGTTGCAGGCGCGGCGCTGGGTTGAATGAATGCAGAGGCGAGCACGCCCGGTGGCGTGTCCTGTATTCAGAGAACGGGTTTGCTTCCAGCTTTAAGTTCTCCTTGCGAAGACAAGCTCGAAAATGAAATATTTCCAGTTTTCGAAACTAAAAAACATTTCTTATTACAAATGAGCAAATGCCAAGGCTCCAAATAGAGCCTTGCTTGCGAAATACCGGAAAGTTACGCAAAAAAAGCCCGCTGATTATTTGTTCAATTGTGGCCAGCCGTCCGGGTTCATGATGCCAATGACGTTGAGTTGACCCTTGGGATCAATTTGCACCAGCACTGCGCTGCCATATTCCGCAGCGACGGCACGGGGGTAGCCGGTCTGTTTTTCAAAGTCGCTGATGCAACCGCTGTGGGTCACCAGGATCATGTTTTGCCCGGGCGTCTTGTGCGCCACGACGTCATTGCGCAAGGTCGGGCCGCACACTTCCAGCCATTCCTGGGCTACGGCGTCGTGGCCGAACATGTAATGGGCGGTCTGCAGGGTGCGCGTCAGCGGGCTGCTGAAGACCTGGGTGTTCTGCAGCCCCAGTTGCGTGAAGGCCCGGCCGATGCCGGTTGCAGCAGTGCTGCCGATCTGGGTGATACCGTCTGCCGGCCCCAGGCACGTATTGGTCGAACGGTCGCAACGTTCGGTATGGCGCACCAGCGCGACCACCTCGCCGGCCTGCCAGGCTTTCACCCATTCCTGAGTGGCCGAGGCGCTGGCATAACGCAGGTTGGCGGGCGAGCGTTGCATCCAGGCGAAGCCGCAAATCAGTGCACTCAGCAGCAAGCCGACAGCGATCACCGCCCAGGTGCGCGGGCGAGACAGATCCCATCGTTTGGATGCCGATTGTATTTGTACTAATTCAACCACGACGTTGCCTCTTGTCATTCCCGAGTTCCATTCAGTTCACACGTAAAGTGCAACGTAAGCCCCAGGAGGAAGTTACTTTACGGAGATTTACTTGAATGGCTGCTGAACACTACGTCCACAGTCGTGGCAGAGCAGTGAAGAACATGTGAAAAATTTGCGAGGGCCACGGAGTTTTAACTAAAACGACTATTTGATAAATAAACTCAAATACTCATTTTGTTTATCGGTGCTACTTAACAACAGCGACGCTGGAGGCGAAGCTGCGCCCTTTGAGCAACGGCATCGTGCGCAAGCTGGCGTGTTGTTCTGATATCAGTACTGGAGTCATTGAAGCGGATGGACCTCAAGCAAAGCCTCGCCAACCGGATTGTGATCGTGTTCGCCTTGATGAGCGCTCTGGTTGCCGGTGTGTTCGCCATGGGCATTGTCGCCACCGTACATGTGGTTGAACACAAGCTGACCATGACGGCCCTGAGCGGCGGTTTACGCCGGTTGCTGGCGATGGACGACATCAACCAATGGCGGCATGAGCCGGAAAAGAGCGAATTGTTTTTTTTCGAGGACGGCCCCGGTCCCATGGCGCTGACGGAACCCCTGGCCAGTCTGCCCCTGGGATTCCAGGAAATCAGCTTCAACGGTGATGACTTCTACGCCATGGTCGACGCTGTCGGCGGTCGCAAATACGTGCTGCTGCGCAATCAGGAAAGCTTCGAGCAACGTGAGCACCTGTTGTTCGTCGTGGTGATCGTCGGTTTCATCCTCAGCGTCATGCTGGCCGTCGCCCTCGGCAGGCTGTTGGCGCGCCAGGTCATGGCGCCGGTGATTCGCCTGGCGCGTCAGGTTCGTCATCGCGATCAGTTGATCTCGATGGCCCCGGCACTGCAGCCCGACTACGCCGATGACGAGGTCGGGGCGCTGGCACTGTCCTTCGATCAGACTCTGGGCCGGTTGAGAGCCACCCTGAATCGGGAAAAGCTCTTCACCAGTGACGTGAGCCATGAACTGCGCACGCCGTTGATGGTGCTGGCCAGCTCCTGCGAGCTGTTGTTGGCCAATCCGTCGCTTGAACCACGTTCCACCGAGCAAGTCAGGCGCATAGCCCGGGCCAGCAGTGAAATGCGACAACTGGTCGAGACCTTTTTGATGCTCGCGCGCAAACCCGAAGAACTCGGAACTGCCGCCACGTGCACGCTCAAGGAAATCGCCGATGCCCAGGTGGAAGTCTGGGGACGATTGATCGGTGAAAAAGGCCTGGAGTTTGTCTATGAGCCGAAGCTGGCCGGTAACGGGCGCTATGACCTGACGCTCCTGCAGTCGGTGATGGGCAATCTGTTGCGCAATGCCTGGCATTACACCGATCAGGGTTTTGTGCGATTGACCCTGCTCAATGACAGCTTCGTCGTCGAAGACAGTGGCATCGGTATCCCCGAAGAGAAACGCCATGCCATGTTTCAACCGTTCGTGCGCGGTGATGAGCAGCGCGGTGAAGGCCTTGGGTTGGGGCTGTCCCTGGTGCAGCGAATCTGCAGCCATCAACAGTGGCAGGTGCAACTGGTGACCCGCGAGCCTAATGGCTGCCGCTTCACAGTCACGCTATCGCCGGCGATTCAAGAGACTGGCGGGCAGGCGCGGGAGTTGCCTGCCGCCTGACTGATCAAGGCCGCCAGGCGTCTGACATTGTTCTGCTGCGCGACCACCAGATCGTCAATCCCCGGACCTGACGGCGTTTGCAACGTGGAGCGACACGTCAGCAAGCTGTTGTCCGCCGCACCGCTGGGGCGCAGGCGCCATTTGACGTCGATCAGCCCGTACTGGCCAGGGATTGAATCGAACCGCTGCACGTCGATGCGCACCGAGACATTACCGTGACTGCCGGTATTGCTCAGTTGATCGCTGAGCGCGCTGCGCAACTCATCCGCCAGACTCGCGCCCCACCATTGGGTTTCCAGAATCGCCAGGCCGCTGTTGCCCTGGCGGATGACGATTTGCGGCCGGTCGACCTGCGGCGGCACCGTGATTCCCTCGATGGGGATCTGCGCGCCGGCCCGGGTGTTGGGCAATTGCACCGGGGTCAGGGTGTGAAAACTGATGGGGTCGCTGCGACACGCGCCGAGTAACAGGCACGCGGCGAGCACGGTGATCTTCAACGGTGCAGCCATGGACTGACTCCTGTGCTCAATTGCGCGGTGGCCCTTTCAGATCCAGCGGTGCGGCGTTGTCGGGACGACCACGGATCAACGATTCCGGATGCCGGCCGAGATAGTCCGACAGCTCCCGCAGCGAGCGCGACATGCGCCCGAGTTCATCGAGGGTTTCGGTGAGTTTTTCACGCTGTGGCGAATCTTCGGCCAGGGTCGAACTGGCGGACTGCAAGGTTTTGCTCACGTCGGCCAGGGTGTTCTGCACGCCCGGCAGGGTTTTCGCGTTGAACTGCGTCAGGCTTTTGCGCAGCTCGACCAGATTGCTGTCGAGGTTACCGGCAATGCGTTCAACCGGCAGTTTGTTGAGCTTGTCGACCATCGCTTCGAGCTTTTCCTGCAGTTGTTCGAGACTGCCGGGAACGGTCGGCAAAACGACCGGGCGAGCGCTCGGATCGAACGCGACTTTCTCCGCTTTCGGGAAGAAGTCCAGCGCGATGTACAACTGGCCGGTCAGCAGGTTGCCACTGCGGGCCTGGGCGCGCAGGCCATTATCGACGAAGGTGCCCAGCAGACGGATGCCGGCGGCTTCGTCGTTGGGGTCATGCTTGAATTCGCTGAGCATCTTTTTATAGGCCTGACCGAGACGCTGCGGATAAATGACGATGCCGACGTTGAGGGGGAACGTGCGTTTTTTCGCATCGAAATCCAGGTTGATGCCCACGACCCGGCCGATTTCCATACCGAGGAACTCAACCGGCGCATCGACCTTGAGTCCGCGCAACGACTGGTCGAAACGCAACACCATGTATTGCGCCTTGCCGTTCGGCGGGGCGAGGGCGGTCTGCTGGTCGGCGAACAGTTCGAAATCCCTGTCGTCGGTGGCGGCCACATCGTTGGGGCTGTAATCCGGGGCACGGAAGGCAATACCGCCCACCAGCAGGGTCGACAGCGATTCGGTCTTCACGGCGAAGCCGTTGGCACCGACATTGATGTCGATGCCACTGGCATTCCAGAAACGGGTGTTTTCGGTGACGAACGCGTCGTTCGGCGAGTGAATGAACACCTCGATATCGACCCCTTTGCCTTCGGGGTTGAGGGCGTAGGTGACCACTTGGCCGACCGGAATCTTGCGGTAGTAAACCGGAGAGCCGATGTCCAGTGAACCGAGGTCCGGTGCATGCAGCATGAAGCGCTTGCCGGGTTCGCCATAGGTGATCGGCGGCGGATTCTCCAGACCTTTGAAGTGCTTTGAATGGCTATTGGACTGGCCGATGTCGGCACCGATATAGTCACCGGAAAGCAGGGTGTCGATGCCTGAAACACCGCCGGCGCCAATGCGTGGGCGCACCACCCAGAACTGTGAATCTTCGCGAGTGAAAGTTTGCGCCTGTTTGGCCAATTTGATGGTGGCGTCGACGCTTTTCTGGTCGCCACTCAACTCGACGTCCGTCACCTGACCGATGACCACGTTGCGGTATTTGACCTCGGTCTTGTTGGCCGTCAGGCCGCTGCCGGTCTTGAAGTTGACGATGATCGTCGGGCCTTCCTGCATCAGGTTGTGCACCACCAACGAAATGCCCACCAACACTGCTACGATCGGGACGATCCACACCAGCGAAATGCTGAAGCGTCGGGTTTTGATCGGGGCCTGGCCCGGTGCTCGCGGCTCATCGACGGCTGACGACTTCATCCAGGTCCTCCTTGGTTTATTGGGCACACTGAGCGTCAGGAACGCAAAAGCACTTCATCAATATAGAAGTGCTTGGCGATAGAGCAAATGTGTATAGCTCGCGAGCTGCGGAACAGCGTGAGGGGGCAGTGATTTGTGGCGAGGGAGCGAGCTCCCTCGCCACAAGTACGACATTGCGTCAGCCGAGGATTTCCCGCAGGCGATACCAGAACATACCCAGTGCCAGCAGCGGCGAACGCAGGGCCGGGCCGCCGGGGAACGTCATATGTGGCACGCCGCTGAACACATCCATGCCCTGGCTGTGCCCGGCATGAATGGCTTCGCCGAGCAGCTTCGCGCACCAGTGCGTCACGTTCAGGCCATGCCCGGAATAACCTTGGGCATAGAACACGTTCGGATGCTGTTTGAGCCGGCCGACCTGCGGGAAGCGGTTGGCGGTGATGCCGATCTTGCCGCCCCACTGGTAGTCGATGCGCACGTCCGCCAGTTGCGGGAAGACCTTGAGCATTTTCGGTCGCATATACGCGGCGATGTCCGCCGGATCGCGTCCGGAATAATGACAGGCGCCGCCGAACAACAAGCGCCGATCAGCCGAGAGCCGATAGTAATCGAGGCCGACTTTCTGGTCGCACAGCGCGAGGTTATGCGGAATCAGTTGCCGCGCACGTGCTTCGGACAGCGGTTCAGTGGCGATGATGTAGCTGCCGGCGGGCAGCACTTTACCGCTGAGTTGCTGTTCGAGGTCGTCCAGGTGCGCATTGCAACCGAGCACCAGACTGCCGGCGCGCACGCTGCCGCCCGCGCAGCGCACTTGCACGGTTTCGCCGTGGATGATTTCCAGCACCGGGCTCTGCTCGAAGATGCGCACGCCGAGTGAAGCCGCCAGGCGGGCCTCGCCCTGGACCAGATCCAGCGGATGCAAGTGACCCGAGCCCATGTCGACCAGACCACCGGCATACCCATCGGCATTGACCACCTGCTGACGGATCTGCTCGGGGCCAACCAGGCGGGTTTCGTGGGCATAGCCAAGTTCGCCCAGATCGACTTGCTCTTGCTCGAAGGCTGCGAACTGCGCGGGCGTGTTGGCCAGCTCGCAGAAGCCCCAACGCAGGTCGCATTCGATAACGTTATCGGCGATGCGCTGGCGCACCAGCTCCACCGAGTCGATCCCGGCACGGTGCAAATAGCGCACGCCCTCCTGACCGACATATTTTGCGAAGCCGTCCACTGCATGGCCGATGCCGCGGATCAACTGGCCGCCATTGCGCCCGCTGGCCCCCCAACCGATCCGCCGGGCTTCGATCAACACCACCGACAGCCCGCGCTGAGCCAGTTCAATGGCGGTGTTGACCCCGGTGAAACCGCCGCCGATCACGCAGACATCGGCACTCACATCGCCGTCCAGCCTGAGGTAAGGCGTGCTCGCCCGAGCCGATGCAGCGTAATAGGAGCGCGCGTGTTCTTCGGTGTACTGATTCATTTGTTCGACTTCACTTTGCTCCAGGAGCGAGTCATCAAACGCATGATGGCCTGGGGCGGGGTAGAGGAGATGTAGAGCTTGTCGAGCACCGCTTGAGACGGATAAACCTCAGGGTTATTGACCAGCTCCTGATCCATGTACTGCTTGGCGGCCGGGTTCGGGTTGGCGTAACCGACCGAGGCGCTGACCTTGGCGATCACTTGTGGATCGAGCAGGTAATTAATGAAGGCGTGGGCCTCTTTGGCATTGCTCGCGTCGGAGGGAATGGCCAGCAAGTCGAACCAGAGGTTGGCACCTTCTTTCGGGATCGCGTAGGCGATATTCACGCCGTTCCTGGCTTCCTTGGCGCGGTTGGCGGCCTGGAACACGTCGCCGGAATAACCGAACGCCACACAGATATCGCCGTTGGCCAGGTCGGACACGTATTTGGATGAGTGGAAATAGGTGATGTACGGGCGAATGCTCAGCAGTTTGGCTTCGGCCTTTTTATAGTCTTCCGGGTTTTCGCTGCGCGGGTCCAGGCCCATGTAGTTAAGGATCGCCGGGAACACTTCATCGGCGGAATCCATCATCGACACGCCACACTGGGTCAGTTTTTTCAGGTTTTCCGGCTCGAACAGCACGGCCCAGGAATCAATGTGGTCGATGCCCAGCACCTCCTTGACCTTGTCGACGTTGTAGCCGATGCCGTTGGTGCCCCAAAGGTACGGCACCGAGTGCGCGTTACCCGGATCGTTTTTTTCCAGCAGTGCCAGCAGTTTCGGGTCGAGGTTTTTCCAGTTCGGCAGCTGCGAGCGATCCAGTTTGAGGAAGGCGCCGGCCTTCACCTGACGCGCGAGGAAGTGATTGGACGGCACCACCACGTCGTAGCCGGTACGGCCGGCGAGGAGCTTGCCTTCCAGGGTTTCGTTGGAGTCGAAAACGTCGTAGATCACCTTGATGCCGGTCTTGGCCTGGAAGTCGGCGAGGGTGGTTTCACCGATGTAATCGGTCCAGTTGTAGACGCTGACCTGGGGCTGGGCCAGTGCGGCGGCGCTGCACAACAACGCCAGTGCAGCGGGGACCATGGATTTCAACAGACGCATATCGACACCTCTTTGAATTATTGGATTTTTCAGGCGTTTCACTCTTCCTGTGGGAGCCGGGTGTGTCCGCGATGAGAACGGCAGCCTCGACATCATTTTTGAATGTGCCGCCGCCATCGCGGGCAGCCAGCTCCCACAAGGATTTGTGCAGATCTGGTTTAAACGCTCAGCATCAGGAACTCACGCTCCCACGAGCTGATCACGCGCTTGAAGTTTTCATGCTCGGCGCGCTTCACCGCGACGTAGCCGCGCACGAATTTGTCGCCCAGGTATTGCGCAACGGTTTCGCACTCTTCCATTTGCGTCAGCGCGTCTTCGATGGTGATTGGCAGGCGCAGGTTGCGGCGTTCGTAAGCGCGCCCTTGTACCGCAGCGCTCGGCTCGATGCCTTCGACCATGCCGATGTAACCGCAGAGCAGGCTCGCGGCAATCGCCAGATACGGGTTGGCATCAGCGCCCGGCAAGCGGTTTTCCACGCGCATCGCTTCAGGGCTGGAGGTCGGCACACGCAGGCCGACGGTACGGTTTTCTTCACCCCATTCAACGTTGACCGGCGCCGAGGTGTCCGGCAGGAAGCGGCGGAACGAATTGACGTTTGGCGCGAACATCGGCAGCACTTTCGGGATGTACTTCTGCAGACCACCGATGTAGTGCAAGAACAGCTCGCTCATCTGCCCGTCGGCGTTGGCGAACACCGGTTTGCCGGTGGCGATGTCCACCACGCTCTGGTGAATGTGCATGGCGCTGCCCGGCTCGTCGCCGATCGGCTTGGCCATGAATGTGGCGGCGACGTTGTGCTTGAGCGCGGCCTCACGCATGGTGCGTTTGAACACGGTGATCTGGTCGGCCAGGTCCAGGGCGTCGCCATGACGGAAGTTGATTTCCATCTGCGCCGGGCCGTCTTCGTGGATCAGCGTGTCGAGGTCCAGGCCTTGCAGTTCGCACCAGTCGTAGACGTCTTCGAACAACGGGTCGAATTCGTTGGCGGCGTCGATCGAGAACGACTGCCGGCCACTTTCCGCACGGCCCGAGCGCCCCAGCGGCGCCTTGAGTGGCAAGTCCGGGTCTTCGCAACGCTGGGTCAGGTAGAACTCCATTTCCGGGGCAACAATCGGCTTCCAGCCTTTGTCGGTGTAGAGCTGCAGAACTTTCTTCAAGACGTTGCGCGGCGACAGTTCGATCGGGTTGCCGAACTTGTCGAAGGTGTCATGGATGACGATTGCGGTCGGCTCAATCGCCCATGGAATCACGTAGACCGCATCGGCGACGGGCTTGCAGACCATGTCGATATCGGCCGGATCGAGCAGGTCGTAGTAGATGTCGTCGTCGACAAAATCCCCGGTTACCGTTTGCAGCAGCACACTTTCCGGCAGGCGCATGCCTCGCTCATGCAGGAACTTGTTGGTCGGTGCGATCTTGCCGCGGGCAATGCCGGTCAAGTCGCTGACCACACATTCGACTTCGGTAATCTTGTGATCTTTCAGCCACGTGAACAGCTGATCGAAAGGGGCATTCATAAAGACCTCGTTATTGGTTTTATAGACGCCGGGGAGGGCGGGTTTCATCTTCCGCCCCTTCCCCTGTGGCGCGTTGACGACTATCTTGGGCGAGCCTTGCAGTTCCATCTATCCACTTTAAGCAGCACCAAAGCGCACCAAAAGAGTGCGCAAGGTCACCTCATGACAACGTGCAATCCGCTCCAGGTTCAAGCGTTCAACACCGCCGATGTAGCCGAACAAATCCGTGCCACACCGGGCTGGGTTCAGCATTACCAACAGATGTCTCCAGGCCATTTCGCCGGGCAGATCCGCTACCTGGATCTGCAAGGTGTGGAGGTCTACGAAGAACAGATGAACACCCGCGTCGAGCAGAATTTCAGTGCGCCGTCGGGGGCCCTGGCGTTCTGTTTCGATCGCAGCGACAACGCGCTGTATCTGCTCAATGAAGAGAGCCGCAACATCTGGATCACCCCGGAGAACTACCAGGAGATCGCGGTGGTGTTCGGCCCGGAATTCGTCCGCCAGCACGGCCTGGACGTGACGAAACTCGAAGGTTTGTTCATGGCGCCGCTCAACTGTGGGCAGAACGCTTTGTTCAGTCGCTGGTTAAGCTCGATTCTCACGAAGTTGACACAAGTTATTGATTCTCCTAGCAAAGAGTCGCTGACTCAGCAGTTGCTCGAGGATTGCCTGTTTATTCTCGACAACGCTCAGGTGTGCCTGGATCGCGGAGGATTGCAGCGGCGTACCGAAGAGCGAACCATCATGAAACGCGTTGGCGACTGGGCCGCCGATTCACCGGAGGAGACGGTGAATCTGCTGGAACTGGCAAACGTTGCGGGCGTTTCACTGCGCCAGTTGCAGCAAGCATTCAAGGCTTACACCGGGATGACGCCGAGCCATTGGCTGCGCCTGCGCCGGCTGAACAGTGCTCGCCGCGAACTGCTCAAGCGCCGGCCAACGGAAACCACGGTGGCCGAGGTGGCGATGCAGTGGTCGTTCTGGCATTTGGGGCGCTTTTCTAGCAGCTATCGCGCTCTGTTCAACGAACTTCCCAGCGAAACCCTCAAGCGTGCCCACCGATAAACAGCCTTGTCATTTCGCCGGAAGTTGGGGTGGGAACAGGGTTTGCAGGACCGCGCCGTGCGCTGGGTCCCATACCCATGGGGTGATACTTAAGAAATCACTTTAAGTGTTGTTCAATTCCTTTTATATCAATGAGTTATCAGATGTTTGTGATGTTGATTGGATCATTTGAGCCGTAGCGGCGGGGCATCCAGCGTTCTGCTGGCCGATGCAATGGTGTGTCGGCTTCAAGCATTGAGGCTATCGAGATCGAGCCTCGGTAAACGCCCACTGTCCGCCAGCAGACCAGCGCTGCGAGCAAAGCCCCACTCGAGATCCTGCAATCCAACATTCATAAAAACTTAACGAAATTGCTGCAGTGTTAAGGGGCCCCTATAAGGAGTTTCCTTGATGAAACGTTTGATCAAGTCTGCTGCGTTCGTTGTGACTGCATCTCTGTTGGCTACCTCGATGTCCTTCGCGGCGGAAAACGTCCGTCTGACAGGCTCCGGCGCCAGTTTTCCGGCTCCGATCTACCTCACCTGGTTCAAGGATTTCAGCAAGAAGTCCGAAGGTGTCACTGTGGATTACCAATCCAAGGGCAGTGGCGCCGGCGTACAGGACTTCTTGAACAAGACCGTTGATTTCGCCGCCAGCGACTCGGCTATGAAAGATGAAGACATTGCCAAGGTGGCCGAAGGCGTGCAGTTGCTGCCGATGACCGCGGGTGAAATCGTGCTGGCGTATAACCTGCCGGGCAATCCCAAGGGGCTGAAACTGCCACGCGACGTCTACTCCAATATCTTTTTGGGCAAGATCACGCGCTGGAACGATCCGCAGATCGCCGCAGCGAACCCGGGCCTGAAACTGGCCGATACGCCGATCACGGTTGTGGTGCGCGCTGACTCCAGCGGTACGACTGCGGTGTTCACCAAACACTTGGCGGCGATCAATCCCGAGTTCAAGCAGGCGCTGGGTGAGGGCAACACGGTCAACTGGCCGGCCAGCGACAAATTCATCAAATCGCCGAAGAATGACGGTGTGACCGCGACCGTGCGCCAGACCCCGGGGGCCATTGGCTACATCGAATACGGCTTCGCCAAACTCGCCAAGGTTGATTTTGCGCAGTTGCAGAACAAGGCCGGTCAGTACGTCGTACCGAACGCGGAAAGCGGTGCCGAGGCACTGGCTGCGGTGAAAATGCCCGAAAGCCTGGTGGCCTGGCTGCCTGATCCTGACGGCGCCAAATCCTACCCGATCACGTCCTACACCTGGATGATCTTCCGCAAGGACAACGGCAATCCGGCCAAGGCCAAAGCCATGCGCGAGATGGTCGAGTACAGCTTGACCGAAGGGCAGAAGATCGCCGACTCGATGGGTTATATCCCTTTGCCGCAATCGGTCGTCGATCAGGTTCGTAAAGCGTCTGCCAATATCCAGTAAGCGCTCGTGAGGTCTCTCTCGGCGTGGGCTTTGCGCCTGGCCGGGAGAGTTTTCCCCCATTGCGGAATCAGCCAATGAACCCACCTTTTGTCGTACCGGTCAATCCGGCTTCCGCGTGCCAACCACCGTCCGCCAAGGACTTTCTGGTCGACCGCATCTTCCGTGCGCTTGCGCAAATAGGCGTGGTGCTGATTCTGGCGTTGGTCTTCGCGCTTATCTTTGAAGTAGGGCGCAAGGCCATTCCCGGCATGGAGAAGCACGGTCTGGATGTGTTGTTGGGGTCCGTCTGGGATGTCAATCAAGGCAAGTACGGCATTCTGCCGGCGATTTGGGGCACGCTCTACAGCGCTTTCATCGCGCTGCTGATCGCCGGTTTTTTCGGCGTCAGCATGGCGATTTTTCTGACCCAGGATTTCCTTCCCGCGCAACTCGCCGCGGTGTTTCGCACCATCGTTGAATTACTCGCTGCCATCCCGAGTGTGGTGTATGGCCTGTGGGGGATCTACGTGGTGATTCCGGCGATTCGGCCGCTGGCAGAGTCGCTGAACAGCGAACTCAGCTGGATACCCTTTTTTGGCACATCGTTGAGCGGGCCCGGGCTGCTGCCGGCGGCGCTGGTGCTGGCGATCATGATTCTGCCGACCATTGCTGCCGTCTCGCAGGACGCCCTCACCGGCGTCCCGATGAAAACCAAGCAGGCCGCCTATGGCATGGGAACCACCCATTGGGAAGCGATTCTCAAGGTCATGGTGCCCTCGGCCGCCACCGGTATCTTCGGTTCCCTGGTGTTGGGGCTGGGCCGCGCGCTCGGTGAAACCATGGCGCTGGCCATGCTGGTGGGCAACGCGAACAACATCTCGCTTTCGCTCTTTGCCCCGGCCAATACCCTGGCCGCCTTGCTGGCATTGAACTTCCCCGAGGCAGGGCCGAACGAGATCGAAGTATTGATGTACGCCGCTCTGGTCCTGATGTTTATCACGCTGCTGGTGAACATCATCGGTTCCATGATCATGGTCTATGCCCAACGGGGTACTAAATAATGACGGACATCACGCCCTCAGCCACTGCATTTCCAAGCCTGCAGCGCAAGTTCGAAGGTCGCGCGCTGCGCAGCCTGGTGTTGACCACACTGGTCTGGGCTGGCGCTCTGTTAGCCAGCGTGCCGTTGATTTCCGTGCTCTACATGCTGATCACACGTGGAGGCGCACGCCTGAACCTGGAAGTGTTCACCGAGCTGCCGCCAACCGGTTTCGAAACCGGTGGTGGCTTCGGCAACGCGATGGCGGGCACGTTCCTTATGGTCGGTATCGCCGCGGCGATCGCGGTGCCGGTCGGTATCATGGCGGCCATCTTTCTGGCTGAACTGGGCCCTGACAGCAAGCTGGCAAACGCCGCACGCTTTGCCGCCAAGATGCTCACGGGGCTGCCCTCCATTCTGGCCGGGGTGTTCGCCTACGCACTGGTCGTGATGACCACCGGCACCTACTCGGCACCTGCCGGGGGCGTGGCACTGGCGGTGCTGATGTTGCCCATCGTCGTGCTGACGGCTGAAGAGTCGATGCGCATGGTGCCGAAAATCATGAAGGATGCCGCCTACGGCATGGGCTGCACCCGCTCGCAGGTCATCTGGAAAATCGTCTTGCCCACCGGCATGCCGGCGATCCTCACCGGGGTCATGCTGGCCGTGGCCCGTGCGGCGGGCGAAACCGCGCCCTTGTTGTTCACGGCGCTGTTCAGCAACTACTGGATCTACCACGACGGCAGCCTGGCGGTCATGAATCCGACGGCCTCGCTCGCCGTGCTGATTTACAACTTCTCCGGCATGCCCTTCGACAACCAGCTCGAACTGGCATGGGCGGCCTCGCTGGTGCTGGTGATGATCGTACTGGTCGTCAATATCGTCAGCCGTATTTTCGGCAAGCCCAAGTACTGAGAACGGAGCATCTGAATCTTGAACGCATCAAATCTGCAAATCGCGGCTCCGTTTGTCACTCAGGCGCCAGTGGTCATGGACTGCAAGCTGGACAAGATTTTCTACGGTAACTTCCTGGCCGTGCGTGACAGCCATGTCCCGATCGAAAAAAACAAGATCACCGGTTTCATCGGACCGTCGGGTTGCGGCAAAAGCACCGTGCTGCGCAGCCTCAATCGGATGAACGATCTGGTCAAAGGTTTTCGCTTTGAAGGGCACGTGCATTTCCTCGGGCAAGACGTTTATGGAAAGGGCGTCGATCCAGTGGTCGTGCGTCGTTATATCGGCATGGTGTTTCAACAGCCGAACCCGTTCTCGATGAGCATTTTCGACAACGTTGCATTCGGCCTGCGCCTCAATCGCTACAAGGGCGACCTGGGCGACCGCGTGAAACACGCCTTGCAGGGCGCCGCGCTGTGGGATGAGGTCAAGGACAAGCTCAAGGTCAGCGGCCTGTCGCTGTCCGGCGGCCAGCAGCAACGGCTGTGCATCGCCCGCGCCATCGCCACCGAACCGGAAGTGTTGTTGCTCGACGAACCGTGCTCGGCGCTTGACCCGATCGCGACCCGACGGGTTGAGGAATTGATGATCGAGTTGAAGAAGGACTACACCATCGCCCTGGTGACCCACAACATGCAGCAGGCCATCCGCGTCGCCGACACCACGGCCTTTTTCTCGGTGGATATTTCCCAGGGCACGCGCACCGGCTATCTGGTCGAGATGGGCCCGACCACGCAAATTTTCGATAGCCCGCGGGAAAAAATGACCGAGGACTACATCAGCGGCAAGTTCAGCTAGACCAACGATCTCCTTGCACAGACCGCATCCGCCGGCGGGCAGGGTGTCCGCGCGGTGGTTCGGTCGTTTGACCTTTTTGTTCAGCGTTTCTCAGGATTGCCAATGTCTGCAACGCCTCGTCTTGATTTGCCAGCGATTGAACGGGTACTGCGAGAGGTGCAGGGCCGTTTTGCCGAGCTCAGCAGGCACTTTACCGAGCCGCGCGATCCCTTCACCGACGAAGTGCTACACAATGTGCTTGAAGGCTATGCGCTGATTGACGACTATGTGGCTCGCGGTGTCGACCTGTTCGACCTTCAGCAACTGAACCTGATGCTGGAGATCAATGCCACCGTCCTTTGTGGCCGGGATCCGGTACGCCGACTGGAGTACGCCCAACATCTGGCGGCTACCGAAGCGCACTTCTTCAACAACGTTGAGGGCGGCATCAAGGACTTGTTCAATTGGTACTGCGCCTATCGCAGTGAATCCGTCTGGAAGCGTGCGGCCGGTGTCTATGTGCGCATCCTCAGCAAGCCGCAATTGTTTATCGAGGGCAATAACCGCAGTGGTTCGCTCATCGTCAGCTATTTGCTCATGCGGGCGGGGTTACCCCCGTTCGTGCTGACGCTGGAAAACGCCGAGGGTTACTTCAATCCGTCCTCGGTCATCCGCAACTCCGCCAAGCACGGGATCAAGGCGTTGTATGAATTGCCGAAAATCAAGAAAAAGTATGCAGCCTTCCTCGAAGGTCAGGCGCCTGAGTCGATGAACTTTCTACTCAAGAACAAGGCCTTGCCCGTCTTTCAGGGTGGGCATTGATGAACGGTCAGCCACTCTCCGTCAGGTACCGGGCTTCCGCCAGCCGGGTCTGGCAGGCCATCGCCGGCGCGATGCCGATGCACCTGTTCAGTCGCCCGCGTATCCGGGTTTCGTTCGATATCGACGACACGCTGGCCTGCCAGCTCCATCACTGCGCAGTCGAGCACAGCTGGTTGCCGGCCTGTGTGCACCGTTGGCTGGGCGAACCGCTGCGAACCGGCACGCGCTCATTGACCCGCGAGTTGCGCCGCCAGGGCTGCAGTATCTGGGTCTACACGTCGTCCGGGCGGACACCGGCCTATATCAGGCGTTGGCTGTTGCTGTATGGCATCCGCGTCGACGGGGTCGTCAACAGTGTGCTGCATAACCAGGCGTTGACGACCAAGGGGCTGTCAAACGGTCCGTCGAAATTTCCCCCGGCCTTCGATATCGACTTGCACGTCGATGACTCCGAGGGCGTGCGCACGGAAGGCCATGCTCACGGTTTTCGCGTGGTTGTCGTGCACCCGGAGGATGAGCACTGGGCACAGCGAGTGCTGGAGGCCGTCGCTGATGTGCAGGCACTGCTCACCCGGCAACAAGAGGTCAGGCGCAAGAGCCCCGTGCGGCAATGTTCAGAGGCCGTGTCCTGATTTTTCAGTGCCTGCAAAAACGCCGCTCAATGAGCGGCGTTTTTTGTAGCGGACCTTAAAGCGTCGCTGGACGTTGCGAGCCTCAGGCTACGCCATTCCAGGGACGATCTCCGTGCTCATCCTTGATGCGGGTCGGCAGGCCCATGACATCCAGCGCGTTGAGGAACGGCTCAGCCGGCAGTTCCTCGACGTTGACCATGCGCTGCACATCCCACTCGCCGCGAGCGACCAGCAGGGCGGCGGCAACCGGCGGTACGCCAGCGGTGTAGGAAATGCCCTGGCTGTCGGTTTCGGCAAAGGCTTCCTCGTGGTCGGCCACGTTGTAGATGAACACTTCGCGCGACTGACCATCCTTGGTGCCTTTGACCAGATCACCGATGCAGGTCTTGCCGGTGTAGCCGGGCGCCAGCGAACTCGGGTCAGGCAGCACGGCCTTGACCACTTTCAGCGGCACGACTTCCAGGCCTTCGGCGGTCTTGACCGGTTGTTCGGACAGCAGGCCGAGGTTCTTGAGAACCGTGAACACGTTGATGTAGTGCTCGCCGAAGCTCATCCAGAAACGCACGTTGGGCACGTTCAGATTCTTCGACAGCGAGTGCACTTCGTCGTGACCGGTCAGGTACAGGTTCTGCGACCCTACGACCGGCAGGTCGTCGGTACGTTTGACTTCGAACATGGTGTTGCTGGTCCACTGGCTGTTCTGCCAGCTCCACACCTGCCCGGTGAATTCACGGAAATTGATTTCCGGATCGAAATTGGTGGCGAAATATTTGCCATGGGAACCGGCATTGACGTCGAGAATGTCGATCGAATCAATGCGGTCGAAATACTGTTGTTGCGCCAGTGCTGCATAGGCATTGACCACACCCGGGTCGAAGCCCACACCGAGAATGGCGGTGATGTTCTTCTCTTGGCACTCTGCGAGGTGGTTCCACTCATAGTTGCCATACCAAGGCGGGGTTTCGCAGATTTTGCCCGGCTCTTCATGAATGGCAGTGTCGAGATAAGCGACGCCGGTATCGATGCAGGCACGCAGCACCGACATGTTGAGGAACGCGGAGCCGACGTTGATGACGATCTGGGATCCGGTTTCGCGGATCAGCGCTTTGGTCGCCTCGACATCCAGGGCATTGAGCGAGAAAGCTTTGATGTCGGCGGGTTGTTTGAGGCTACCCTTGGCCTTGACGCTGTCGATGATGGCCTGGCATTTGGAGATGTTGCGCGACGCGATAGCGATACGACCGAGTTCATCGTTATGCTGCGCGCACTTGTGGGCCACCACCTTAGCGACACCTCCTGCACCAATGATAAGAACGTTCTTTTTCAATTGCTTTTTCTCTCCTTTATCTGTCCGTTTCAAGAAAGGCTGGACAGGTAGTCTTCGTAACCGAATTGGCGAACCACTTCGACGGTACCATCGAGTTGTTTCACAACGATGGATGGCATTTTCAGGCCGTTGAACCAGTTCTTTTTGACCATGGTGTAGCCGGCGGTATCAATAAATGACAGTCGATCGCCAATGGCCAGCGGACGGTCAAATTGGTACTCGCCGAAGATGTCTCCGGCCAGGCACGATTTGCCGCACACCATGTAGGTATGTTCACCCTCGCTCGGTGCCAGCTTGGCGTTGAGGCGATAGATCAACAGGTCGAGCAAGTGGGCTTCAATGGAGCTGTCCACCACCGCCAGGTGCTTGCCGTTGTAGAGGGTGTCGAGCACGGTGACTTCGAGCGAGGCACTGTTAGTGATCGCCGCTTCGCCAGGTTCGAGGTAGACCTGCACGCCGTACTTTTGCGAGAACGCCTTGAGACGTGCGCAGAACGCGTCCAGCGCATAGCCTTCACCGGTGAAGTGAATGCCGCCGCCCAGGCTGACCCAGCTGACTTTGTGCAGCAGCTCACCGAAGCGTTCTTCGATGGTGCAGAGCATTTGGTCGAACAGGCCAAAGTCGCCGTTCTCGCAGTTGTTGTGAAACATGAAACCGGAGATCTGGTCGATGACGCCTTCGATCTTCTGCGGGTCCCACTCGCCCAGACGGCTGAACGGACGCGCCGGGTCGGCCAGCAGATAATCGGAGCTGCTGACTTGAGGGTTGACCCGCAGGCCGCGGACTTTGCCTTCGGAGCGCTCGGCAAAGCGTTGCAGCTGGCTGATGGAATTGAAGATGATCTTGTCGCAGTTGGCGAGCATCTCCTCGATCTCATCGTCGGCCCATGCCACGCTGTAAGCATGGGTTTCGCCTTCAAACTTCTGGCGGCCGAGCTTGAGCTCGTACAGCGACGACGACGTGGTGCCGTCCATGTATTGCTGCATCAGGTCGAACACCGACCAGGTTGCGAAGCACTTGAGCGCGAGCAGGGCTTTGGCCCCGGACTGTTCGCGCACGTACGCAATCTTCTGCATGTTGGTCAGCAGTTTCTGTTTGTCGATGAGGTAGTACGGCGTTTTGATCATTTCGAGGCCTCCGGCAAGGCCAGCCAAAAAAGGATGCGCATTGTGCCCGGACTGACCACATATCGAAAGAGCAGAGCGCATGGAGCACTGATTTAATCCGCCCGATTTTGCTCGGCACGCGCCGGGAAGTGCAATGCCACGGGTCGCTCTGGTCGTCTGGTCGTGGTATCTCGTCGGGCGTGCATGGGCGCAATGTTCAACATGAATCACGGGTGAAGCAGGGAGTGTCATGGACAAGTTGCTCGCATTGAAGATGTTCGTCCAGGCGGTGGATTCAAAGGGCTTTTCGTCTGCCGCTCGACAACTGGGGCTGGCGACATCGTCGGTGACGCGGATGATCGATGCACTCGAGGCGGAACTGGGCGCGGTCCTGCTGAATCGGTCCACGCGGCAAATCTCGTTATCCGATGCCGGCGCCGCCTACTACTTGAAAGCGCGGGAGGTGCTCAACGCTGTCGCCGAGGCGGATGCGTCGGTCACTGATCGCGGGGAGCTGCCGGCAGGGCATCTGCGTATTTCCGTGCCCGTCGCGCTGGGCCGCCGTCTGATTGCGCCTCATATCGCTTCGCTGTTGAAGCGTTACCCGCAACTCGTGCTGGACATGACGCTCTCTGATGACATCGTTGAATTGCTGGGGGAGCGCGTCGACCTGGCGATCCGGTTGGGATCGGCAGCCGCCATGGACGGTGTTGTCAGTCGTCCCGTCGGTCATTTTCGACGCCGGGTGGTGGCCAGCGCGGAGTATCTGAATACGCGGGGTTTTCCGAAGCATCCCATGGACCTCGTGCAGCACGAGTGCCTGCGCTTCAGTTATGGCCCAAAGCAACAGGTCTGGACGTTCTTGAAGGACGGTGAGGCGACGCGGGTACTGATTGAGGGCCACTTCAAAAGCAACAATGCCGAGGTGTTGCGCGAGGTGGCGCTGGCAGGCGGCGGAGTGGCGCTGTTACCTGACTGGCTGGTCGACGACGATATCGGTCGTGGTGATCTGACGTCGTTGTTCGAGTCATTTGTGATCAATCCGAACGATGCCAGTTCAGCGATTTCCGCCCTGTACCTTCCCAATCACCGTGGTTCCAAACGCGTTAATGCATTTATTGATTTCGTCAGCGAGTTGCTCGGGCCTGAAGGCCTGGTCGTGCGCTGATCGTCTCGTGGTCGCCGGGCGGTGCAAGTGATCCTTCACCGCCCGTTTTCCATTCGGATGGCCCATCGGTCATGATCCCAGTGCATCCTGCCAGCCACGCCGCGCCAGTGGCAGGTCCAGCAAGCGCTTGCCGGTTGCATCACTGATGGCGTTGCCCAGTGCTGCGGCCATGGGACCCTGGACGATTTCCGCCGCCCCGAGAAAGGGCTGCCCCGGCTGATCAAGCATGTGCACCTCGACCTGTTGCGGCAAATCCGGAAAACGCATGATCGGGTAGCCGCTCCAGTCGAAGCTGTGCAGGCCGCTGGCGTCATAGAGGATTCGTTCATAGAGCGTCCAGCTGGCGGATTGCACGATGCCGCCCTGGATCTGGTTGAGCAGTCCGTCCGGGCTGACAATTTGCCCCACGTCGACGGCGGCGACTACGCGATCAATCGTCACCTGTCCGGTCTGGCGCTGTATGTGCAACTGCACAGCGATCGCGCAATAGCCCATGATGTTTTTGTAACGGGCAAAGGCGAAACCGATGCCGCTGCCCGGCCCCGTGGCTTTTTGCGGCCAGCGGAACTCAGCGGCCACACGCTCCACCACCGCCCGCGCGCGCGGATCGCTCAAGTGGTTCAGGCGAAACTGCACCGGGTCGACGCTGGCCCGCGCTGCCAGTTCATCGACAGTACTTTCGATCGCGAACACGTTGATATGGGCACCGAGCGAACGCATGGCCGAGGTCCTGAATGGCATGCTCAGCACAAAGTTCAGATCGACCTTGAGGTTGGGGGTCTCATACAACGGAACGGCATTACGGTCGCCGTCACCCTCGGGCTGGGCGATCGGCACGGAAGGTGCCGGCGTGAAGGGCTTGGCCAACAGCCACGCCGGCAGCAGGCGCCCGGCATTGACGATACGTTCGTTGTGCGGGGTACTCCAGAGTTCGTATTTCCAGTCACGCAGCTGCTTGCCCTCATCCAGTTCCGCCTGCACCTCGACCAGCATGGCGGAGCTGTAGGGTTCCCAGAGGTTTTCCTGCTCGCGCATCCATTGCAGCCGAATCGGTTTGCCAGGCAGCGCCATGGCGATCAGTGCCGCGTCGGCGGCGGCGTCATCGGCGCCATTGTGGCCATAGCAACCGGAACCTTCGGCGTGGATACAGCGGACTTGCGTCACTGGCAGTCCCAGCATTTCGGCGATACCCGCACGCAACGGGTAGACACCTTGAGAGTGGGTCCACACGGTCAGTGTGCCGTCCCTGAACCAGGCCACTGCGCAGGATGGCCCGATGGAACCGTGCATCAGGTATTGCTTGGTGACCCGCGCTTTGTAGGTGTGCGGCCCCGGTTGCGCGAGGCTGCCCTTGGCACTCACCGGGTAGCGACGGGCAGGCAATTGGGTGAGCAGTTGATGAATGTGCGCCGAGTCGGGCAGGGGATTACCTTCAGTCCAGCGGGCGGCGGCATAGCCTTCGCGCATCGCTTTGATCGCCAGCCACTCATCGCTGGCGACCACGGCGAGGTAGCTGCCGTTGCGGATCAGTTTCACCACGCCGGGAAGCTTCGTGAGGGCAGCTTCGTCAATGTCCAGCAACTGACTGCCGCGCCGGGGCGGTCGTATCACCCGCGCGTGCAACATGTCGGGCAGGCGCATGTCCTGCACATAGGCCGCACCGCCGCTGACCTTGGCTGGAATGTCCAGGCGCGGCAACGACTGGCCGATCAGAGTGAAGCGGTCGGCGGGCTTGAGCGGGGAACTGGCTGAAGCGAAACGATGCAGTTGTACCCCGGCCACTGCCTGCGCGTAAGTCATGCTGCGACCTTGCGCACCGTGGATCACCGCATCCCGCGTGGTCAGGCTGTCGACGCTGATCTGCCATTGCCGTGCTGCGGATTCGAGTAACAACTGCCGAACCTGAGCCGCGGCGTTGAACAGCGCAGTGCCGCTGTCGACGATCGTATGGCTGCCGGCGGTGTAGCCTTCGTTGGGCGTCAACGCGGTGTCGGCCGTGAGAAAACGGATGAGTGCCGGCGGCACTTCCAGGCGTTCGGCGGCGATCTGCAGGAGCGCCGTTTTAACACCGGTGCCCAGCTCCACTTTGCCGGTGTAGACGGTGATGCCATTTTTTTCGTCGATGCGGATCCAGGCGTCCAGATAGGGCGTGGCGCGCAGGCTGCCGGGCAGATCCGGCGCCAGGATTGCCGTGCCCAAAGTGTCCACCTCGGTGTCGGCGAAGGCGCGGGGAATGCCCGGAAGTATCGCGAACCCCATCATCAGTGTGCCGTTTATCACGAAAGCGCGGCGGCTCAGATTGACGTTGTCTGCGCGCTGTTTCATACCTTGCCTCCCTGCGCGACGACCGCCTTGATCGCGGCGAAGATCCGCACATGCGTGCCGCAGCGGCACAAGTTGGGCGCCATGTGGCGGCGGATCGTGTCATCGTCTGGATGAGGGTTGCTTTCCAATAGCGCCTGCGCCCGAACGATCATTCCGGCGATGCAATAACCACACTGGGCGGCTTGTTCATTGATAAAGGCTTTCTGCAGTGGCCCCGGCTGGTCGATGCTGCCCAGGCTCTCGACGGTGCGTACCGATTTGCCCGCCAGCGCACCGCAAGGCGTCACGCAGGAAAACACCGGTTTGTCGTCGACCAGCACGGTGCAGGCGCCGCACTGACCCAGGCCACAGCCGTATTTCGCACCGTTGAGCCCTACCTGGTTGCGCAAGGCATAGAGCAGGGGCATGTCGTCTGCGATATCCAGTTGGTGCGTCTTGCCGTTGATGTCGAGTGTGATCACGGTTGCTGCTCCTGAGCCCGAATGCTTTTGATGGTCTTGTCGAGATCCGTCCAGGGGCGGTTGGCACAACTTTCGTTGCGCAAGTACTCGGCAAGTGCAGCCACATGGCTGTCGTCCAGGCTATGGGCGAAGGCGGGCATGTAGTGGCTGGAAGCGGCGCTGGACATCGGGATGCCCTGCAGGATGGTCTGAATCAAATTGCGTGGTGAATCAGCCAGCACCGCCGAGGTGGTCGCCAGTGCCGGCCGCGATTCGATGACGCGCATCGGCGCGGCGCGGCCGTGGCAACCGGCGCAGGCGCCGTCGAACAACGCTGCGCCCGCAAGCGCCTTGGCGTTCGGTTTGACAGCAGAAGTGCAGGGCGCTGACGGGGCATCCGCCGAGGTCTTCTTCAGATCAAGAATGTACTGCGCGATGGCATGGGCGTCTTCCGCCGGCAAACGAGCGATGCTCAGGCTGACCGGCAACATCGGACCCGCTGCGGCGCCGTGCCCCTCAGCGACTTCCCCCGTGAGATAGGCGACCAGTTGTGCTTCATTCCAGGGGTGGTGCGCCTCGCTCATGCCGCGCAAGGCCGGGGCTGTCCAGCCGTCGACGACACCGCCGTTGAACAATTCGCTGCCTTTCTCCCCGCCAATCAGATTCAGGGGCGAATGGCAGGATGAACAGTGCCCCGGCCCCTCGACCAGATAGCGTCCGCGGTTCCATTGTGCTGAACGGTCGGGAACCGGCACCAGCGGTTGGCCATGCAGGAACAGCAAGTTCCAGAAAGACACCAGCGGCCGGAAGTTCATGGGGAACACCATGTGATTGTCCGGTGCGGTGTATTTGATCGGGTCCACGCTCATCAGGTAGGCATAGGCGTCGGCGATATCGGCATCGCTCATTTTCCGGTAATGCACGTAGGGGAAGGCCGGATAGAGAAAGTGGCCGTCACGCGCGATGCCTTCGCGCATGGCCCGCTCGAAGGCGTCCAGTGACCATTGGCCGATACCGGATTGCGGGTCCGGGGTAATGTTGGTGGTGAAGAGGGTTCCGAAGGGCGTGACCAGCGGCAAACCGCCAGCCATGTAGGCGCCACCAGGCCGTGTGTGACAGACCGCACAGTCGCCCGCTTCGACGACTCGGCGGCCTCTGTCGAGCGCCTCGCGATCGGCCTTCAGGGTTTGGCTGACAGGGGCAATTTCCGGCCTCCACATCATCCACAAGGCAAATCCCGCCCCCGCAACGGCGATTGCCAGAACGGCCCCGATGATCGTCTTGCGCTTCATCGCCTTACCTCTCGAGCTGAATAAACGACAGTGGTTTCAATCCGCGACGTGCCCTTGGTGTACGGCGGTTTTCATCGACTGAGCTTAGAGAGGACGGTTGTGACGGAGTACCCCAGCCAGGCGCAACGCTACATTGCGCCAGACGCAACGGGCGCAATGTCAGCATCAGGCGTGATCGGCTCAGCGTTGCGTTTGGCGAAAAACAACGTTGTGCAACAGGTGGATTCTCGGGCGGCGCCCGGACACCTACCTTGGGGGGGTGCAACATTCAACCACGGAGCCCCTCATGAGCATGCACTCATCCACGATTCAGGTGACTTACGACTTCATCTGCCCATGGTGCTGGATCGGTGAGGAAAATCTCGAACGCGCACTGGCCGCCACGGGCTTTTCAACCAGCCACTCCATCCGTTTCCTGCCTTATCAGTTGAACCCGGACATGCCTGTTCAAGGCATGGATCGCAAAGCCTATCGCTCTGGCAAGTTCGGCAGCTGGGCACGTAGCCAGGCGCTGGACGCTCAGGTCACCCACGCCGGTAAGGCTGTCGGCCTTGAGTTCGATTATGAGCGCGTCGAAAAAACGCCCAACACGCTCGCCGCGCATCGCTTGGTATGGCGTGAGCAACAGGCGGGCAGGGACGCGTCCCCGCTGGTCAGGGCCATTTTCAAGGCGTATTTCGGCGCAGGGCGGGACATCGGCGACCTTACGGTACTGGCTGACATCTGTGCCGAAACCGGGCAGGACCGAGGCGCCATTGTCGATTTCCTCAAGGCCGATGAAGGCACAGCGCAAGTCTTGGCACTCGAAGCCCGATCCAAGGCGTCCGGTCTGCGCTCGGTGCCGACTGTGCAGATCGCCGATGACGTCATCAACGGCGCCCAACCCATCGAAATAATGATCCAGATACTGGAACGCAACCAGGCCGCCTGAGGCGTCTGTTCAGTCCCTCCCCATACAGGAAAAATCATCATGACTCAGCACTTGTTCAGCCCGATCAAGCTCGGCCAACTCAGCTTGAAGCACCGCGTCGCCATGGCACCACTGACTCGCTCGCGGGCGGGCCAACCGGGCAACGTCCCCACATCAATGAACGTCGAGTATTACCGTCAGCGTGCCAGTGCCGCTTTGATCATTACCGAGGCGACCCAGATTTCGCAGCAGGGCCAGGGTTACGCCTGGACGCCCGGCATCCATAGCGACGAGCAGATAGAAGGCTGGAAGGCTGTCAGCGAGGCCGTACACGCAGAAGGCGGGCGCATTTTCCTGCAACTGTGGCATGTGGGCCGAGTGTCGCACCCGGTGTTCCAGCCCAACGGCGGCTTGCCGGTGGCGCCGACCGCGCAGCCGGTGCCCGGCAAGACTTTTATCTTGAACGAACGGGGCGAGGGCGTCTGGGGCGATGTGCCTGTCCCGCAAGCGCTGGACATTCCAGGCATCGAAGCAATCATCGCCGACTTCCGCGCCGCCGCCCGTAACGCGATGCTCGCCGGTATGGATGGCGTGGAAATTCACGCGGGCAATGGCTACCTGCTCGACCAGTTCATTAACAGTGCCAGCAATCAGCGCAGTGACCGCTACGGTGGAAGCATCGAAAACCGTGCACGCTTGCTGCTTGAAGTCGTCGATGCCGTGACTGCACAAATCGGTGCCGAGCGGGTTGCCGTTCGCCTGACACCGATGGGACGTTTCATGGGAATGGGCGATGACACCCCGGAGCAAACCTTTGGCTACATTGCATCCCGGCTCAATCATTGGGATCTGGCTTACCTGCACCTGGTTGAACCGATGATGGTCGGCACCGTGCTCGATGAAAGTAACGATCCACGCTGGGATGCGATCATCAAGCAACTGCGTGCGCAGTTTCACGGCGTTCTGATGTTGGCCGGAGGCTACAGCGGCGAAACCGCCGAGCAGGCCATTGCGCAGGGCCGTGCGGACATCATCGCGTTTGGTCGTCCGTTTATTGCCAACCCTGACTTGCCCACGCGCTTGCGCGGTCGCAAGCCACTCAACGTTGCCGACGGCAACAGCTTTTTTGGCGGCGACGCCAAGGGCTACATCGACTATCCGGTGTTGGCATGAGCCATCGCTCAACGGAGTCTGGGGAATCACCCGGCAACGAGGAGAAAGCTATGAAGAGTTCAGGCGTTTCGAAGGCCTTGGTCATTGGTGGTTCTCTGGGAGGGCTGTTCGCCGCCACGGCATTGCGCGCGATCGGTTGGCAGGTCGATATTTACGAGCGATCTCCCGCCGCGCTGGATAGCCGCGGCGGAGGCATCGTTCTGCAAGCGGATGTCTTGCACCATTTTCGTTATGCGGGCATTCATCCTGCCGGGGCGCTCGGGGTCCGTTCCCATGATCGGCTTTATCTGGATCGGGCAGGCAGCGTCGTGCATAAAGAGCCGATGCCGCAAACCCAGACGTCCTGGAACGCCCTGTACAGCTCATTACTGTCTGCATTTCCTGCCGAGCATTATCACCGTGGCAAGACGTTGGTCGATCTGACGCAGAATGAGCACCGCGTCACGGCGATGTTTGCCGATGGCAGCGCTGCCGAGGGCGATTTGCTGATTGGCGCTGATGGCGCGGGGTCGAGCGTGCGCAGCGTGGTGCTGCCCGGCGCGGCGCCTGCCTACTCGGGGTATGTGGTGTGGCGTGGGCTGGTCGATGAACAGCAGCTGCCAGACTTCGCCAAGACACAGCTTTACGAGGACTTTGTTTTTCAGCAAGACCCTGAATCGCTGATGCTCGAATACATGGTGCCGGGTGTGAGTGGCTCCGTTAAGCCTGGCGAGCGTCGGTTCAACTGGCTGTGGTATTTGAAAGCGGCACCAGGGCCGGAACTGGATGCCGTGCTCACTGACAACAACGGCCGTCGGCGCAGCCACTCGATTCCACCCGGGACCTTGGCCGCTGGACAGGAGGCTTACATCCGGGAAATGGCTGAGCGGCTGGTGAACCCGGCTTTTCGCGAGCTGATTCGCCAGACCCGGGACATTTTTGTGCAAGCGATCCTTGATTTCCAAATCCCGCAAATGGTGTTCGGTCGCGTGCTGTTGACGGGCGACGCCGCGTTTGTGCCGCGTCCTCATACCGCCGGCAGCACAGCCAAGGCTGCCCGCAACGCACTGTCCCTGGCGCAAACCATCGACGACTCCGGCGACCTCGATCATGCCCTGTTGGCCTGGCAGCAACAGCAACTTGCAGAAGGCCGGCGCATGGGGGATTGGGGCGTGAGCATGGGCAATCGGATCATGGGGATTGCCCAGGCCTGACAGCGCGGGCTGTGGGCGGTGATCCAACAGAGCACAGCCATGCAAGACTCGCGCTGCCGGGTCGTGCACAGTCGCTGTGTTTACCTTTCGATTCCGGAATCAGGACATGGATAAGTTGCTGGCGCTGAAGATGTTTGTCGAAACGGTGCGCTGTGGCGGTTACTCATCTGCAGCGCGCAAGCTTGGCATCTCGACTTCATCGGTGACGCGACAAGTCGCGGGGCTGGAGAGTGAGCTGGGCGCCAGCCTGCTCAACC
>NZ_QAIU01000422.1:32852-36563 GCF_003061205.1 Pseudomonas sp. HMWF006 | reverse complement strand
GCACTATTTCGATAAAGCCGTGGCGATTCTCGCGGCCATCGACGCCGCCGATGCCACCGTTGCCGACCGTGGCAGCGAAGCTCAAGGACGTTTACGGGTCAGCGTGCCGGTGGAGTTTGGCCGGCGAATCATCGCTCCGCACTTGGGGCGCTTGCTTGAGCGTCATCCGGGCCTGGAAATCAGTCTGTCGCTGAGCGACGAGGTCAGTGACCTGCTGAGCGAGCAAATCGATGTGTCAGTGCGCCTCGGTTCATCGGTCGTCAGCGATGACATCGTCAGCAAGCGGCTGGGTGGTTTCCAGCGCTGGATTGTGGCCAGTCCCGACTATCTGAGGCGAACCGGCCTGCCGCGACATCCACGTGATTTGCTTGAGCATCAATGCCTGCGTTTCGATTACCGCAAGGGCGACAACAACTGGACATTCAAGGGCGCAGGGGATGTCACCCACGTGGATGTGCAAGGACGGCTGCAAAGCAACAATGCCGACATTCTGCGCGAGGCGGCCTTGGCCGGTGGCGGGATGACGCTATTGGCCGATTGGCTGGTGCACGAGGATGTCAGTGCAGGCCGGTTGACGCGGGTGCTGGAGCACTATGAGATCAACCCCGGTAGCGCAAGCACCTGCATCAACGCGCTGTATTTGCCCAACCACCGGGGTTCGAGTCGCATCAATGTGTTCATCGCGTTTCTTCAGGAAATACTCGCGGCCTGAGCACGGCCTGCGCCAGCCGTTGGTAAAGATTGTGCGTATTGTTAATTCTCTGTTGTTTGCGTTGCTGGCGAGGTGCCACAATTTAGCCTGTCGATTCATCATGTTCAGGCGGATTAAATGGATGATCTTGAGCTAGGAAGTGATCAGGGCTCACACATAGCCGAACAGGTTCGAACAGATCGCTTGCAGCAGTTATTTCGACAATCAGGTGCTGCCGTTTTCGGCAGTTATATGGCAGCCGTCATGCTTTGTTGGCTGTGTTGGGATCGGTTCGATCACACGGTGGTTGTTGGATGGATAGCGCTATTGACGGTGTCGACGTTACTGCGTATCTGGATGTTCATTGGCTATTTTCGTAGCCCCGTCACTGAACGCACGCCCAAGCGTTGGGAGCGAAAATACTGGTGCACACTTGTGTTGTCCGCCGGTATATGGGGCGCCGGGGCACTCGCGGTCATACCGGCCCATGATCTGTTGGCCCAGGCGATGGTGATGCTTTTTACGGTCGGGATGTCTGTCAGCGCGGTATCGTGTTATTCGGCCTATCGGAACATGACGATGTTATCCATCGGCCTGGTTCTATTGCCTTGTTCAACGTGGCTGTTGTTTCAACCCTCAACCTTGCAAGCAGGCATGGCGCTCGCCGTGTTCGTGTTTGCCTCATTTGTAGCCAGCGCCACTCGCAGAATGTCAGACGCCCTGGAAACCGCGTTTCGTCTTACCCGTGAAATGGAGCGGGAAAACAGGCTTTCCATCAGAGCCGCTCGAACCGATGAACTGACTGGCCTGAAGAATCGCCGCGCTTTTTTCGATGACGCCCACCAGCTCTACAGTGAATGCAAAAGCAACGGTTCGGTACTTTGCGCCGTGATGCTCGATATGGATCACTTCAAGCACATCAACGATTCTTACGGTCACCAGGTAGGGGATCAGGTTCTGCGTCAGGTGGGTGCGGTCATCAGTGCGTCGATCCGTAAAAACGATGTACATGGCAGGCTAGGGGGCGAGGAGTTCGCTATTTTGCTTCCCGATACCAGCATTGAAGTGGCGACGAGTATCGCGCAGGAGCTGATGCAGGCTATCGCCGGACTGAAGGCAGAGCCTGCTGACCGCATAACGGCCAGCCTTGGCGTGGCGTCATCGGATTTCACCGACGATAGTCTCTACAGTTTGATGAACAATGCCGACAGAGCGCTATACAGAGCCAAGTCATATGGTCGTAATCAAGTGGCTGTTGCTCAATAGTGCTTTTCGCTCAGTTGGGCATCACGGCGGCCGCTGACGACTTCGATGGAAGGTCGTCGTCATTGTTTCGCAGCCTTGGAGCTCGCCGACTCACTGCGTCTTTAAAAACCGCTCAATCTCCTCAACGGTACTGCGCGCTGTGCGGGTGACGCCAATCAGTGTCGCTGAAGCGGCGCCGGTCCAGTCTCCATAACCGACCAACCACAAGCGCGGCTCCTTGATCGAATGCGTGCCTTCAACGGCCACACGTCCGTCGGCGGTGCACACACCCAGTGATTGCAGATAGCCGAGGGCAGGGCGGAAGCCGGTGCACCAGATGACAACATCGACTGGCGTCTGCAAGCCATCGGCCCATGTCACGCCGGTTTCGGTGAAGCGCAGGAATGGCCGAACCGCGTGCAGTACGCCGCGTTCCCGGGCCTCGAGGACCGGCGGCACCATCACGATGTCACCCAAGCCACCGACCGGTTGCTCCACGACGGTGCCAGCGAGCTGGGCTTTCCAGCGTTCGGTGGCGCGTTCGAACAGTACCCGGCCATCTACGTCATCGGCGAGAAATTGCGGCGGTTGCGGAGTGACCCACGTGACGTCGGCCACCTTTGAGACTTCCGCGAGGATCTGTGCACCGGAGTTGCCACCGCCCACCACCAGGACTTTTTTCCCGGCAAACGGCTTGGCGCCGACGTAGTGGGCCGAATGCAACTGTTGGCCATTAAAGGTTTCGCTGCCGGGGTAATGCGGCAGGTAGGGATGGCGCCAGGTGCCGGTCGCGCTGACCACTGCGCGGGCTAGCCAGCTGCGGTCTTGGGCCTTTACATGAAGGCGATTACCCCGGCGCTCGATGGCATTCACCCAATAGGGACGTTCGATCGGGAATTGGTAGCGTTGCTCATACTGACGCAGATAATCCAGCACGTTGTCGCGGCTGGGGTAGCCGTCTGTGACCGGTGGCATCATCCAGCCTGCGATGGAACTCCACGTCGCGGGTGAAAACAGTCGTAGAGAATTCCAGCCATGTCGCCAGGCGCCACCCGGTGCGTCTTCAGCGTCGATGATTACGAAGGAGCGCCCGGTTCGGCGCAGGAAGTAAGCCACCGCGAGTGCGGACTGGCCACCGCCAATAATCGCAACATCCACGTCAGTGCAGTTGGCAGGCATCGGGAATCCTCAGGTCAGCGAGTGTCAGGCTACGTTAACCCATCCAAACCGAGTGTTTTCTGACGTTCCTCAAGCAGCTGCGATTTAAACCACTGCCCCGAACAACGACCCCACCAGCGCCGTGATACCCATGGCCAACACACCCCACACCGTCACGCGCCAGGCACCGGTCAGGATGCTGACACCCCCAGCCCTGGCTGCCACGGCCCCCAGGCTACCGAGAAAAACCAGCGACATGCCGCACATCCACGGCACGACACTGTTCGCTGGCGCGATGAAAGTCACCGCCAACGGCAGCGCTGCGCCGACCACGAAGCTGGCGGCCGAGGCGAGGGCGGCCTGCAAAGGTTTGGCAGTGAGTGTTTCGCTGATGCCCAGTTCGTCCCGCGCGTGAGAGCCGAGGGCGTCATGGGCCATCAATTGGTCGGCCACTTGATGGGCCAGTTCGGGCCAGACACCACGCTGGATGTAAATGTTCGCCAGTTCGATGTGTTCCGCCTTTGGATCGCTGGCCAGTTCGGCCCGTTCGCGCGAAAGGTCGGCCCGTTCGGTGTCCGCCTGAGAGTGCACCGATACGTATTCCCCTGCCGCCATGG
>NZ_QAIU01000422.1:24635-32842 GCF_003061205.1 Pseudomonas sp. HMWF006 | reverse complement strand
GGCTGTCAATGTGCGCCTGCAACTGGCCGCCGACTATAGAAATCTCTTTGAACTGTTGACCATCGTGCAGCACGAACAAGGCGTCCATCCCGCGTTCCTGCGCCAGGCGCGGGCCTTCGGTTTCGCCCAACACCATCAGCGCCGTGGCCCAGGCATCGGCGAGCATGCACGAGGCCGCTACCACGCTGACCGCTGCCAGCCGGTTGCGCAGTGGCGCTCCGGTGGCCGGATTCATGGTGTGGGCGTAGGTTTGTCCGTTCACCTCGACCCACTGTCGATAGTCCCCCGATGTTGCGATGGCAGCATCGCCGAGCTCCATCACGCCCATCACTTCACGCACGCCCCTCCGGGGTTTTTCAATCGCCACGACCCAGGGTTGCGCATCCGGCTTGATCCCGCGGGCGCGCATCTCACCATCAATGCCGACCAGATAGCGCGTGATGCCAAACCCTTCCAGGCAGCGGGCCAGTTCATCTACGCCGAAGCCCTTGGCGATGCCATTCAAATCAAGGTGCAGCGGCGCTCGTTTGCGCACCTGATGGCGTTGCAGGTCAACCATCAACGCGGCGCAGGCGGACGGTCGCGTGTGCGCTGAGGTTGGCGCCGGTGCCTGTTCAGTCACCGTCTGTTCGCCGGGGCCGAACCCCCAGGCGTCCACCAGATCACCCACGGCAATGTCAAAAGCACCGCTCGATTGCTGACTGACCCGTAGCGCGGCGGCCAGCACCGTGGCCAACTCCCTGGGCACTGACAACCATTGCTGCTCGGGGGCGGCGTTGAGACGGTTGAGGTCGGAGTCGGCTTTCCAGGTGGACATTTGTTGGTCAACCCGGCCCACGGCCTGGGCGAGACGGTGGCCGATTTCGTCGGTGTCGATGCCCGCATCGGCATAGAACAACGCCGTGTAGCGGGTGCCCATGGTCTCGCCGTTCAGGCTGTAGCGTTGCCCATCAGTAGACATCTTCACGGTAGCGTCCTTGTGTCTTGAGGGTCAGTACACTCAGGTTGAGCGGCGCCAAGACTTCGTCCAGAGCCTGCATCACGCCTTTGGCCATTTCGCGGCTGCCACATACCAACACCTGAGCGCCTTTTTCAATCAGCCGACGCAACGCCAGGGCATCACTGATCAGCCGGTCTTGCACGTAACTGTGATCCTGAACCTGGGAGAACGCGGCGCGCAATGCGGTCAGGCGCCGGTCCGCCAGGTAACGGTTGAGCTCCGGTTCGTAGAGGAAATCCGACGCTGGGTTGCGCCCGCCCCAATACAGATGCATCGGATGCCGGGCTTTGTTGTTGCGAATAAACCCGGCCAACGGACCAATGCCAGTGCCGGCGCCGATCAGGATCACCGGGTGGGCGCCCGATGCAGGTCGAAATTGTGGATTGGGCTGGATAAAGGCCTGGATCGATGCGCCAAGGCTCAAGCCATGCAGGAACGCCGAGCACAGACCGCCTTCGTGTTTACGGACGCAGATCTCCAGCACGCCGTCGTCGGAGCCGCTCGCCAGTGAGTAGTAGCGCGGGACGGGGCTGCCCGGCGGTAGAATCCCGACCAAGTCTCCAGCCTGGAAGGCTGGTAACTCACCCAGTGCCTTGAAGCGCAGAATGTGGGTCGGCGTATTCACCTGCTCGCCGTAGACAATGCATTCGTGCAACACCAGTTGATGAGTACGCGGCTGCTGCGGGGTGTGGACCAAGGGCAGATCATGTCCCAGTGCATCGCCTAACGCATGCCCCCATCGTGCGAACTCTTGAGGGGACTGGCGATTGATTTTTTCCAGCTCCACTAATGCTGTGCCACCAGCCTGCACCAACGCATCGTGAACTTGATGGGCGTATTGACAGAATTTCGGAAACTGTCGATCCCCCAAGCCCAGCACCGCAAACGGCAGGCCTGGCTTGAGACCGACCCGAGTCAGCCGTGTCAGGAATTGCGACGCCGAGGCAGGGGCATCTCCGTCGCCATGGGTAGCGGTAAGAATGAACAGCCGTTGGGCGCTGCGGTAATCGCCGCTCCATTCATTCATCTGTGCGCTGTGCACGCGATGCCCAGCCTGGTGCAAGGCATCGTGCAGGGTTTTGGCAAAACCCCACGTGCTGTTATTTTCACTGCCCACCAGAATCACGCTATCGGCGGAGTGGACGGGGCTGTTGTGACGGATGTTCGGACCCGCCTTGCGGCGGCGCCACCAGAGCAGGATGCCGGTTACGCTCATCAACGGCACACAGAGCGCACAGAGACCGAGCGGCAGGCCCAGCCACCAGAGTCCTTGACCGGTGTGCAATTGGTAGATCAGCTCGTAAGCCTGGCGCATCGAGTCGTGAGCTTGCCAAGACAGCAAAGTGCCGCTGACCGGGTCCACATAACCGTCGCCTTGGGCGGTACGCAGCGAGAACACGTCTTGCGGGTTGCCGGGGCTGGGGTAGACCAGTTCGCGCAGGTCATTGACGTCGGTGGCCTGCAAGGCTTGCAGGTTCGCCACCGGCAACGCCGTGCCGACGCTGAGGTGAGTGGGGAAGGCGGGCTCGTACTGACTGCCGTCGGTGATCAAACCGAAGGTGGTGGCGGACATGTAAAGCCCGCTCAGGGCCGACAATAGTAAGCCGAGCAAAGCCAGGCGCCCGACTTCGGCATGCCAGCGCTGACTGAAGCTGCCGCGCAGCGGACGCAGCAGGTTGCGCCAGCCGCCCAGGCGCCGGGCCAGCAGCAACGAGCCGGACACTGACAGGATCAACATGAACAGCGCGCCAATGCCCGACACCCCGTGGCCGGGTGTCCCCATGAACAGTGAACGGTGCAGGTCTTTCATCCAGCGTGAGAAGGCCGAAGGCTCATAAGGCGCGAGGCCCTGGCCGGTCAGTGGGTCAACTTTTTCGGCCCCGGCCTGACCGTCCTGGTTGTAATAAACGATGACGGTTCCCGACGCAGTGCGCTGGATTTGCTCCACCCCCGGAAAGTGGCTGGCTACGCGCGCGCCCAATTGACCGACATTGAGTTGGCCGGCCGCCGTGGACGTGCTGTGCAGGCGCTCAAGCGCTGGATCGACGGACAATACGGCGCCGCTGATGGCCAATAACATGACCAGCAGGGCCGCGATCAGGCCGGGCACAGAATGGAACTGGCGAAGCATATTCAGCCTCCAGAAATGACGGGAGCTACAGGTCGTAGGTAAAGGAGTCGACGTAAGTGCTGCCCGTCACCGGGGAACCCGATCCTTTGGAGGTCAGGGGGACGCTGATATCGACGCGAGCTTCGCGTTTGCTCTCCACGGCACTGTCGATACGGATCTGATACCCGGCGTCAATCAAGGTGTCGGCCAGTTCGACGCTGACTTTGAGCGTTTGACCGCTGCCGACACTGGCGCCACTGACCCCGTCAAATTCACTCCGGTTCATACCGCTGCCACGGGCCCAGTCGGTCAAGTGCCGGTAATACTTGGCCTTCTTGCCGGCCACCCACAGGGTTTTCTGGTACTGGCCATTGGCGTCGGTGACGTAGATCGCCAGGTACGCATCATTTCCGCTGTAGTTCTTGAGTTGGGTCGTCAGGGTCACTTCACGGGCCTGGGCCAGCCCCGGCAGGGCAATGGCACCGATGAGACAGCTTGCAGCGATAATCTTTTTCATGAGGGTGTCCTGTTTGAGCATTGAGGCGAAAGCCTGGACCCTTTGGCTGACAACAACCTGAACAACCTGGAATCATCGGCCACGATCATTCGCGGACAGGGCTGGCGAGGTAGTCCCGCGCATCGCCGTTGTCGCCGAAATCGATCTGTAACGTGCGCAACCGCAGGGAGGCGGGGGCATAACGGGCCTCTATAGCGTTGCCCCTGCGATCAGCGCCGTTGAGTTGGTAGCAACCGTCGTCAACCTTGATGCGCTGCACGCTCCAGCCCCATTGCTGCTCCACTTGCAGACGCAGGGTTTCGCGTGGCTGCCAGTCGCTGACGGGGTCGCTGCACTCATCATCGGCCAAGGCATAAGCGCTGAGCAGCACACACAACAGCGTGGAACTGGCAATAAATGCTGATTTCATGATCTGTCTCCTGCCGGGTTGGCGTGTGTGGCATACCCTGACGGTTATTCCTGACAACCCGCTGAATCTTCAGATTCACGTCAGCTAAGGTCGTTAAGGTGTTACCCGACAACCATCGCAGGAGGTGCCAGATGCGGGTTTTATTGGTCGAGGACGCACCCGGCTTAGGGGAGGCGGTGCGCGAGCAGATTGCCGATGACGGCCACGCCGTGGACTGGGTGCAGCGTCTGGACCATGCGCGCAACAGTGTGCGCACGACGCCTTATGACCTGATCCTGCTGGATTTGATGCTACCGGACGGTCGCGGGCTGGACTTCTTGCGTCAGCAGCGCGCAGCGGGGGACGTGACCCCGGTCATCATCCTCACCGCCCAGGACCAGATATCCGATCGCATTGCCGGCCTCAATGCCGGCGCCGACGACTACCTGGTCAAACCGTTCGATCTGTTCGAACTCTCGGCTCGGGTAGCGGCGGTGGCCCGTCGTTACAGCGGTAATCCCAATCCGCAAATCAGGTTCGGTGATTTGCAAGTCGACATGAACGCACGCACCGTTCAGCGCGCCGGCACGACTGTCGACCTTACGGCCCGTGAATGGGCGTTGTTCGAGGCCTTTGTCCAGCGCCCCAGCGCCTTGCTGTCGAAGTCGCAACTCGAAGAGCGCTTGTACGCCTTTGGCGCCGAAATCGAGAGCAACACCATCGAGGTCTACATCAGCCGCTTGCGCAAAAAACTCGGTCGCGAGCTGATTGAAACCGTACGCGGCATGGGTTACCGGTTGATGAGCGCATGAAGTCGCCGTCAAGCCTGCAAAAACGTCTGGGCCTGGGGTTGACCCTGGGCATGACCTTACTCTGGCTCGGCGCAACGGTCGGCGCATGGCTGGTGGTGCAGCATGAGCTGAACGAAGCGTTCGACAGTGCACTGGAAGAGACCGCGCAGCGCATCCTGCCTCTGGCCGTGCTGGAAATCAGCAATCGCGAAGCCCCTCGTGAGTCGCAACATGTCGCCACCCTGAAAATGCACAAGGAATACCTGACCTACCTGGTGCGCGATGCCTCGGGTGAGATTCTCATGCAATCCCACGACGCAAACCCGAAGATCTTCAGCAAACAGCCAAGTGAAGGGTTTTCCACCACTGAAAAGTACCGTCTGTACAGTGCCTCGGCGCTGCGAGGAACGGTGTTTATCGAAATCGCCGAACCTCTGGGGCATCGCCGAGAAGCTGCGCGTGAAGCCCTGTTTGCCTTGTTATTGCCGTTGCTGGCGCTGATCCCGATCAGTTTGTTGGGCACCTGGTTATTTGTGCGCATCAGTCTGCGTAGCGTGTTGGCCTATCGTCGCGCCGTGGAGGCGCGGGGTGTGGGCGATCTGTCGCCGATCAACGTGGCGCGTCTGCCGGCGGAAATCGACCCGTTGGCCGATGCGGTCAACCATTTGCTGGAGCGTTTGCGCAAGGCGCTGGAGGCCGAGCGCAGCTTCACGGCCAACAGCGCCCATGAATTGCGTACACCGTTAGCGGCGACGTTGGCGCAGATTCAACGCCTGCGCCACGAAGCCCCCGAAGGCCCGTTGCAGGTGCGTGCGGAGAAGATCGAGCACTCGTTACGGGAATTGGCGCGGCTCTCGGAAAAACTCATGCAACTGGCCAAGGCCGAGGGGGGCGGCCTGTTGTCCGAAGCGCCCCAAGACTTGATTCCGTTGTTGGCCCATGTCGTTGATGAGTGGAACCACAGCAGCGGGCAGCGCATCAAGCTGCAACTGCCAAGCCAGGCCAGCGTTTTCTCGGCCATTGATCCCGATGCTTTCGCCATCCTGTTGCGCAACCTGATCGAAAACGCGCTGAAATACGGCGCGACAGACCAACCGGTCGAGGTCAGCCTGACCGATCAAGCGCTTCTGCGGGTGGTGAACGGCGGCCCGGCGGTGCCGCGAGCGGTATTGCATCACCTGACCGAGCGCTTTGTGCGAGGTAACAACGAAGCCAGTGGGACAGGATTGGGCTTGGCCATTGCTAAAACCATTGTGCAGGGTGTCGGCGCCCACATGACCCTGGTGTCACCGGCGACAGGAAGGGGGGACGGGTTTGAAGTGAACGTCCAGTTTGTGTAGAGGGTAAAAGTTGGATGCTGATCGTGGACGTCATATAGGACTGTCCTTCGTCGCGCACCGATCAATGTCCTCGGTACATGGAAAGGCAGCAGGCCGATTATTCGACTTGCCCAAGGACAGCGTGCGCTTTGGCCGGCGTCAGGTCTGTTCACTGACGCACGTTGAAGGGACAGGAATCAGCTCGGTTTATTCACGGAGGAGGGGGTTGACGTAGCACGTTGTTTTTTTCGCTCCAGCCATTCAAACAGCCCCATGCCGACCAGCATGGCGATGACAAAAACGGTGCCTTTGCCGATGCCCGAACCTAGCAGGACCAAGGCCGGGCCCGGACAGACGCCTGCAAGGCCCCAGCCGATCCCGAACAGAAGGCTGCCAACGACCAGTCGCCGGTCGATGTGTCGAGCGGTGGGCAGGTTCATGGGCAGGCCGAGCAGTGACCGGGTTCGGGTTCTGGCGAATTTGAAGCCTACCGCCGCCACCGTAATGGCACCGGCCATGACGAAGGCCAGCGATGGATCCCAGTGCCCGGCCAAATCGAGGAAGCCGATGACTTTGGCGGGATTGGTCATGCCGGAAATCAGCAAACCGATACCGAAAATCAGCCCGGCAAGCCACGCGTAGAAGAGCGCCATGGTCAAAGACCTCCCAGAAGGTGCTTAACGACAAAAACGGTAACGAAACCCGCCCCCATGAACACCAGTGTCGCTATCACAGAGCGCGTCGATAAGCGCGACAGTCCACACACACCGTGGCCGCTGGTGCAGCCAGCGCCATAACGGGTGCCGATGCCGACCAGCAGGCCCGCGACAATCAATAGCGGATATCCGGCATCAATCTGTATCGCGGGTAAAGAGGCGACCAGGCGAAAAGCCAATGGCGCCATTAGCAGGCCCAAAATGAAAGCCGCGCGCCACGCTACATCCCCGGTTATCGGGCGCAGCAGACCGCCGACAATGCCGCTAATGCCTGCGATGCGCCCGTTGAACAGTATCAACAGCACTGCCCCCGTGCCGATCAGCAAGCCTCCGAGCAAGGCGCTAAACGGCGTGAAGTGGTTCATGTCGATCATGACGCTCTCCTTACTGGGGCGTGTGTAGTGAAGGTTGATCGCGATGCAACCTTGATCATCTGATGGACGTCGTGTTGACCGCAAGAGCGGTCTGCGCGAGGAACTCAACTGGCACTGTCGTTTCTGGCTGCTATTTAACCGCGTACACCTTGCGGACATAGCGTGTGCTTTTCCAGGCGCATTGCGCACCTCGCGCAACAAACACGCTGTCACCGGTGTTGACGGTCACGCTCGAGCCCTCAGGCGTCTGCAACGTTACGCTACCTTCGATCAGATACATCAACTCATTGAGCTTGTGCGGGCGCCCGTGACGCTCGTAGGGCGTCGAGTCCCACACGCCGACACGCAGATCGGTTGTGGCATCTTCGAAGGCATTGCGCGACCGGCATTGCGGTGTTGGACCGATCAGAATCTGTTGTTCCGGCGCGGCGGATGGAGACAGGTGTGCCAGCGGGTCGAGCGAGGTAAGGCCAGGCGTCGCGCCTTTGCTGACCATGGCGCAAAACGCCCACCGGGTGCCGATCTGTGCTTCGATTCGCAGGGCCGTGCCCCGGCCGATGACCGCGCTGGCGCCGACTGCCAGTTCCAGTGTCTGCTCCCGGGTTTTCAACGTCACGTGCCCCGCGTGGACCACGATCACCTCGATGTGTGGGAAGTCCTCGATATCGAGGATTTCGCCTGCTTCGACGAGGCCTGCAGACACGCCGTCAGCCCCTGACCAGGCGACCTGACGTCCAGTCGTGAAAGGGTCCGCAGCGTTCAAGGGTTGCTGTTTGAAGGATGTGTCGACGCGACTGCCATCGGCGCGAGCCAACAGCATGATGCAAGGTTCGAACATACGGGTGACGCTCCAGGTATTGAGGGGATTTGGGGGAGGCAACAAGCGCAAACCCGATGATCAGCCGATGGCTTGAGTGACCACCGCAAACTGCCGAACGCCATTGTTTGCTTGCGGAGCAGCACCGCGCGACATTTGTGCCACGGTGTCGACC
>NZ_QAIU01000422.1:0-24599 GCF_003061205.1 Pseudomonas sp. HMWF006 | reverse complement strand
TTCCAGGCAATCGGCCAGACCACAATCGGCGGGAATATCAATGCGCACAAAGGCGTCCGGTATCTTGGCCAGCAATGTGGCGATCAGGTGTTGGGCCTGCTCAAGGTTTTCGGCGATCAGCGGGCCGATGCAACGACCGCGACCGAACGGACGCAGCAGGGCGAAGGCGCACAGTTGACCTTCGCGCACAATGCCCACCGAATGCTCGACGACGGTGAACAGCTCAGTGAGCACCGCTTGCCGATCCAGTCCGCTTCCGGCATTGGCCAGTTCCAGCACCCGCGCATGATCCGCTTCGCGCAGTGGGCGGCATTCTTCACCGTCTGCCAATGGCCCTGGCAGGGGTGCTTGCGCCTGGCCCTGGTGTTGCTGAATTCGGCCAAACTCGACAAAACCCTGGCTGGCGTACAGCGGTGCGCCAGCCAAGGTTGCATTCAATATCGCCGTGCTTGACTGGCAAGCCTCCAGCGCGTTCTCCATGAGTTTTCGCCCAATGCCCGCCGAAGCTGGTCGTTGAACTGGAGAACCAGGTTCAACACCTCATCCCTCTCAGGTCTCACCACTGGATGGACCACCTCGCACAGAAAGCGCAAAAATTCATCTGCCGTTCCGTCCATAAGCTGGAAGCGGCTGTCGGAGAACACCCAGTCATCGTCCCAATCATCGTTGTTGTAGCGATGCTGCCAGATGTCACCGGCCGCATCTGGGAAACGGCTGTCAGTGGAGGGTAACTGTTGAAGATTGACCAGGCGGCTGAGAAACTCGACATCGTCCAACTTACCGTGCCAGCGCACATTCTCCAGGTGCAATCCGTCGACAATGTTAACGCGCACTTGTCTTGGTAAATCGGACACGTCGGATCGCCAATCCGCTCGAAACTCTTTGGCTGGAACAATTTTGGCCGAGTACCAGTCCTGGCTCGTCGGCTCGATTGCCGCTTTAACCCGGGTGGTTATCTGTTCTTCCAACAGGGTCCGCTTTGACCCAAGGCGAGCATAGTCATCTGCTGGGAGCTGGAACTGCAACTCGATGATGTTCGTGCCGCCGTTCCAGTTGTCGTAACCGGTTTGCTCCAGATGGGCGGGGTATTTCCGCACGACTGTAGCCGCTTCACCCATGCCTTCGGCGCGTAATAGCGCATGCACGGTGGCGAGCAGTTGTTCAGTATCATTCATGTCTGATCTCAAGCTAAAAAACGTTAGCCGGGTAAGCGGCGCAGCACTCCGGATGCACATCCTGACTGTCCAGCAAAGTACTCGATTACACGCCGGCGGCGAATGCGACCTCGACTTTTTCCTGCTGGTTGCCCCAATCGCGCCAGCCTGCACGCTCCGCCTCAAAGCGCTGCAAATCCACCACGCGGGGACGGAGCGTTGCAATATCGGCAGGATCGCTGGAAAAAACAAACTGATCGGCGTGCTGTACGATCATTGTTTTGATGGTCTGAGCCAGTTCCCTGTCCACCACGGTGCCGCGAAGCGCGGGACGCTTGCCAACGGTGCAATGTAGGAGGTGCTTCGGACTCAGCGGCAGGAGCAGATCCCCGTTGTCCGCTTTCCAGCCGCTGTTAAAGGTATAACCGCCGTCTGCATAGACTCCGACCCGTATCAGGGGATTGTCTGAAGTTGGCCAGGTCATTCCTGGTGGGGCATGGAGAACTGTCCATCCCTTGGGTTCGATCTGCTGGATGGTTTCGGTGAGCAGTTTGCGCACTTGCCAAAGCCACAGCCGCCGCCCAACTACCGTCTCCGCTTTGAGCAGCCCGCTGCCGTCAGGTTGCGGCAGGGTGGTAATCCTGAACGGGCAATCATCGAGCACTGCTGCTACAGAAGAAGTAGGTTTACTATCGATAGGTAATCCGTGAGCAACCGCATGCTCCAAACGAGCGACTGAGCGTTGCAGGGTCGCGTCCATCAGCTCTGGGAGTATCTTCAGTTGGCGTTCCAGAAACTGTCTCATTCGAGCAGGAGTGCGCACATCTTGGCACAGGGCAAAACGGATCAGACGCTGCCAGTCCTCGGGCGTAAGGCGCTGCTCTTGAACCACTCGCTCAATCGCTGCCGCCGCCGGGGACTCGAAGTGCGTGTCCAGCCAGCGCTCGAACTCGTCGGTAAGCTGCCCGCCAAGGGTATAGGTGTACAGATGCTGGTGGAACGCGATGGCTTTGAGAGGTCTCGGTTGCCACAGCGGATAGATGTCGCGCGGCACCAGCAGGCGATAGGTCAGGACTTTGCCAGCGCTCGCCCAGTTTTTAAGATAAAGCTTTGGGATGTAGTGGTTGTCTCGATGTAACCCCGTCATCCATTGCTCCTTGTCGCCGGCATTAAGGCAAACCTGTGCGGCGTGTATTCCGTCGTAGTCAGGGCGTTTGCACGATGTCTTCTTCGAACTCGCGAACGGCCTTATTGATTTTTATCGCAAAGCGTCTTTCCACGTCACCTTCTTTAGCCGGTGCAGTGTCGGCTGCCCCGTCCAATTCCGCGCAAGCTTGCGCCATTGAGACAAGAAATAGGTGGACATAATTGCTTTGGGCGGGGGGGCAGGAAGGCGTATTGCCCGGACACACTACAAATGCGCCAACGAGACGCCAGACTTGCCTGCATCTTTGAGTCGCGTATCTACAGCATGATCAATCGCGTTGCGAAAAGCCTCGAAGGCAGGACGTGGAGGAGGCGCCGGGTCCGCCGTGACGTCGTCGACCAATTGCAACCACTCGGCCAACTGTGGGGTACTGCGTTGAAGACTTTCACGGCCTACCACGCGACTCAGCAAGTTGACGCATAGATGCCTACCCTGAGGGGTGAGGCCGTGGTAAGTGACAAACTGCAACCGATTGCTTTCGACGCGCATGTAACGGATGTGTTCGTCGTAGTGATGATAGCGCGGGTGATAAAAATGGTCTGCGGCTTCAATTCCTGGATAGAACCGTCGCGATCCAGTGAACGCGGCCCAGTCGACTGCGGCTTTTAATTGGTTGCAGTCGTAACAGGCGATGGCAAGGTTGCGCATATGCAGGGCGAATTCCGGATAGGTGTCGCGCGGTAGCACATGCTCAATGGGACTGGCATAGGCTGTGTTTAGCAGCCAGCGCTTGCAATAGCAGCAGCGAGGTTTTTGTCGCGATTTTAGGCGCTCACGCAAGAGGGCCTTGAGCGCTTTGCATTTCGTATCACTGATGTTTCCGAGTTGGGTCCAGACCGTCCTATCACCTGCCCGGGCTTGTTGTTGCAATGCACGTAGTAATTGCAGATGCTCCCGCCGCTGCCGGCTACGGGCTGCTGCACGGGACATTGTTGCAGTACTTGTCAATGAGGGTATGGAAGTCATGCCTCCACCTCTTGATCTGCCAGCATGTAGGCTTCATTGATGGCGGCATGCGCTTGTTCGATCAAAAGTTTGTCCTGCCGAAAGCGCTGGTCTTCGCTGTTTCCGCTGTTTTTCATGACCTCGGCCATGAGGCGAAGCTCCTTGAGCAGGGCTTCTTGCTGCAAGAGATTGGGCCGATGCTCTCGGTTTGTGGCTCGCACCGCCTCTGTCACCAATGCCGCACAGCGCTCAGCGATCTCTCGGTTGTGAGGAGTATAAGTCGCGAACCCATTAAGTAGGATGGTCTCCACTGAGTGGCGTTGCTCAGGTGGAATCGGAGACAAACCCTGGTCTATGGCAAGGAAGCAGTGGCTTGACTCGTCCTGAGCATTAGCGATCAATGTCGGAGAATGGGTGGCTATGACGAAGGAGCATTTCAGTTGCTGGGCCATAAGAGTGAAGAGGGCGGGCAGTCGCTGTTGCCATTGCACATGCAGACTGATTTCAGGCTCGTCGACCAGCAATACACTCCCGGGTTCCGCAGCGGAGACAATCTTACCGAGCAGCAGCAGGATCTGTTGCTCGCCAGAACTGAGGTGGGCAAAGCGTATGAACCGGTTAGTGTCGTGACGCTGAAGGGCGAGTTCCTTGCTGCTTTGTGCTTTCTTGGTCAAGCCTGTGGCGCCGGTCAGGGGCACTACACGACGCGCATGCTCATGGGTACGTAGCACTGCATCAGCTACGCCTCTAGGTACTAGATACATGGCTCGGCTGAAATCCATCTGGGCGAGTACGTCTTCAAGCACGGCCAGGCGCTCGGGTTGGGCGAAGACTTGTGCTAGTAGAGAGATCAGTTCGCTCTCCACATGACGGGACGAATAACCTTGTGCGGTTCTCCCGCCCAAATACCTAAACCAGGAGTATTCAGTCTGCTCGGGCAACGGAAAACGGTCAGTCGGTCCAAAAGCGATGCCAATGGAGACGCGATTTCGCCGGTCGAAATGATCAACCAGGCTACTAAGTAGGAGGCTTTTGCCCGCACCATTATTGCCGATGACATAGGCGCACAGATTCGCATCCTTATACCGTTCCAATACGTCGGTCAGGGAGCGGCTGTCTAACAAAGATGGTTTATGTTGAGAAACGCGCTTGGGCAGGTGCCGGTTGGCTACAGGTTTGCGCACAACTTCGGTCGACGGCAGCACCTTACACAGTCCGTCAATATCTACGTAGCCGCTTTCGAACAACTGATTGTAAAGGCCCTTCAGTTTCCCAAGGTATGTCGCAGGAAACTGATTGATACGAAACTTGTTCGGTGAAGCCCACAGCTCGCACAGGGCTGCAGCGAACCAGACTGCTTGTTCAGTGCCGACTCCATGATCATCGTCCACCAGCCAGCGGGCGTCGATGCAGAGAGTTTCGGTAGGGGAAAACTTCTGAGTGTTCAGCAACCAAGCACAGAGGTTGATTGGCTTACCCTTGGCATTGAAGCTGGTGAAATCGATCACGGCCTCCAATAGATCGTCGTAGTCCAATCGACGGCGCAACAACTGTTTCTCGTTTTCGTCCTGGCCTCTTTTAGAAGGGTTGAAAATGACTAACGTCCGCTGCGTGTTGCCGCCTTTGGACAGGTGCTCGGTTAGAATAGACAGGGGTAAGGACTGCGCGTCGGGAACGTCTAGTAGGGTCAGGAAGCTTGTGTCGTTAGGATTAGCCGCCGTGGGATTCACTATCTGATGTAAAACCATACGCAGCATTACCAGATCCTTGAATGGTGTTGCGAGCGTGCCGCGGTAATAGAGTTCCGGCCCCTTGTCGATCAGGCGATGCAAAGTTTGTGGTTCGCCGCTGTAAAAGCATAGGTCGTACAGCCCGTCACGTCGGGCTAGACCATTAGTTAGCGCTGCGACGATTTCGGCATGGCGCCGGTCGAAACCTTGTGCCACGGTGATCAGCTGATAAAACAACGCGTCGAACAGATAGAGTTTGTCGTCGTAATTCAGCGCGCTTACAGCTTCGCGAACTATACCCTTCAATGTGTGGTAGACCGGTGATTTCAGCCACTCGCGGGTCTGCTCGGCGCCGAAACTGTCCATCAGCCCAATAATTCGATTTTGATACTCGTCGAAGTTACGATTTTTTATATCGGTGGGCCGCCATTCGTTTTTCAATTTATCGCTCGACCAGTCCAAGGATTCGACGGCCAAGATGTAAAGCATTACATGCAGGAAAATCACGTCTTCGGGGGCATCAAGGAGTTGGTGCTGCGCGACTGCTTGATCCATCAGAAGGCCAGCCAGAATATCTCGTTCGTCCATGGGCTGCGATCCTAGATGCCGGTTCGGCGATACATTGAGGGGCAATGCCATTGAGTTATGGCTTTACCTGATAGTGGCGAGTAGCCATTCTGTGAGGATACTTACGTCTTAGCAACTCAGCAAGATGACGACACATGGGCGAGGTCGCCCACTGCAGCACGGCATAGGAGGATGCGCCGAAGTGGGGGGGCGGTAATACCTGTAGTGCTTCCATGGCATGCCAGTACGCTGTGTCGGCCATTTCATCCATGTCGTACCGTTCGAACTGATCGACTAAGCCTTCGGCGGCCAACGCTTGACTCTTGCATGGAGCTTCTGGCGGTGTTCCTCCAGGTTCTGCTGCCGAAATCCTCAGGGCCAAATGCAGAAAATCATGAGTCTGATGGGTTTCGACCTGAATCTGCAAGCCGCACTGGACACTCCTCTCTGGCAGTGACTAGGCGGGAAAAAGGTCGGTATCGAGCAGGGGATTTCCAGGGATTTCGCTAATGCTTTGGCACGGCGAGGTTATGAGACGTATCGGCAGTGATCTGACAGATTACGGAGTAGGGCAGATCATCCTTGCGACCCGGTCAGTGGTGTGTGGAGTCTGAAGGCGTGAGATCGAAAGCGGCCGATATCTCCCCGGAACTGGTTCTGCGTGCACTTCAGAGACCAGGAGGCTGCCAACTTCTTGATCAACTTCTACGTTCCGCCCGAAGATTGCTGCCATTTAGAAAGGCGTGGAAGGTGATGGCACTTTGGTGAAGGCGTCCTCTATTATTGCCTGATACGGCATCAGCGTATAAGGCATGGACCTGACGTCCCCCTTGGGTTGCGTAGTGAGGCCTCAGTGGAAATGATCGGCATTCAGGAAGAACAGGCGCACTTGGGGCTCGAGATCGCTCGGCGGGAATCCAATTACTATTGAATCAGAACGGGATATAAAATGAGTGCTAAAACTTGGAAAGCAATGTGGCACCTTGAGGGGCCGCCTACTGAATACGACTTCATGACTCATTGGGGGGCAACTAGCCTTCTTCAAAATGCAACAGATTTTCTCAATGAGGGGCTACAGATTCTATTTGCAAAAAATAAATCTGAAAGCAGTTGGAAGCTTTCGATAGTAGCAATTCAAACTTCGGTAGAGCTTCTCGCAAAGTATCGATTAGTGGATGAGCTTGGAATTAACTCCATTCTAGTTGGTGGCATTGACAGTGCAAAGCTTCAGGCGGGAAATTTCCAAACCACACCATATTCTAAGCTAATTAAGAAATTAGAGAAAGTTGAAGAGTTTTCGGATTATGACCTGGAGATTATTAGAAGCGTACAGCAGCTGCGAAATAAACTTGTACACTTTAATGTTGAATCAACTCATGATTACAGATATGCGGAGTGCTTTGCACTGTTGGTGCGAGCCCTTTTTTTGTTTGCAAGCAGAGATATCTGGACAAATGGTGAGATGATTGATCATACTCGGTTTCTGACCAAGGGAAACTACAGAAACCTCGTGACCAATGAAGCTTTTAGAGCTGAAGCGGTTGATTTTGCCTGCGATAGTTATGATGTTGATAAGGTTTTAAGGTGCTTCAATTGTGGTACTGATTCCTTCGGGTTTTCGGGTGGGTGGGATATTTATTATTGCTATTGTTGCGGGGTTTCTGTTCACTCCGATGTAGTAGATTTTGCACAGTGCGCTAGCTGTGGCATGGAGGACGGTGTCTACTTCGATCTCATGAACTCTGATGTTAATAAATTTCATTTGGGGAAGTGTGGATATTGCAAGGAGTTTCAAAGCGTACTTAATTGCCCTGAGTGTAGCACTGTAGAATCATTTCCCCAAGGCGCGAAGCCCGCTGCATGCCCTGAGTGCAAAAGTTGATTGATGGGTTTCGAGTTGCGCCTCAGCTCTCCCACAGAGAGGGCGATGGTGTACCGGCGCTTGCGTGTAAATCTATATATGTTTCATTGAATTTCCGTAAAGATAATATTACAGCTCCGTTCGGATTAAGCAAATGACGCAATCGTGAGGGTTGTCACGAGTCAGTCATGATATTTGTTGGTGCCCAGACGATAGCGTCGCGCCTATGCATTTAAAACTGCACGACGCTAAAGCTTGGATTGTGAGGTGTTGTTCAGGGGGTATTAAGCTCAGTGCATTGAAGAGAGGATGCCCATTGCTCGGACAGGTGGAGGAAGTTTTCTGTGTAGATCAAGGCGGACTCTGCTTCATTGCTGTGATAGAGCAGTAAACTGTGCGCGGCGTCGTTGCCTGTCAGCCTTATATTGTGCATATCATGAAAAAGTTGGTGTTCAATGTTCTTAGGATCGAGTTGGTCTCTGATGTCATTTTTTTCGTTCTGGGAAAAATTTGCCAAAAGCAGTTTTTTCAATCGTGTGAACAGTGTTTTTGCTGGCGTTGACTGAGGATGGCGCAGTTGCCACATTTTAATGGATTCAATGTCGATGATTTTTCTGCAAATTACACCGACCGAATCCCATGCCTGTAAGCTGTAACATTTCTTTGCCTGTTCAAAGAGATCGAGAATATTAACTGTTTGTGGGGAAGAAAAGCTCTGGGGTGGCGGGAGGACGGGCACGTCAAAGTCAATGAATAAATTTTTATTAATCTTCAGCTGTAGATTGGTTTCGGCGAAGTCTTTGAGAGTGGCGGTAGGGTTTTTAAGTTCGTTGTTAACTATCGACACTGTTGCGCATACATAATTTTTGCAGTTTTCGCAAAAAGACGAAATTGAAAATAGCCCAAAATCGAATGTTCGCCATTGGTCGTAGTGGAATTTCTCCATTACTGGAGAGACGTTTTCCGTACTACTCGCCAGCACTTTGAATTCTCCATAGTGTCCGCATCTGGGGCAATTCGATTTAAAAAATATGGTTTCGGTCACGTGGTCGCCCCTCAAATAATAGGATGATTTTCGTTGCTGTGATGTGTTTTTCGAAATCTCTTATGCCGACTATTATATAAATTACCAGAATATTTCTAGATTTCCAAAACGTTTGGTGTATGGCTAAGGGCTTGACGCATCTAACAATACTTCTATATTTGGTATTTCGCGAATTATTAAGCTCTAAAAAGGTCTCTCGAAGGTGGTGAGCACCGATTATTTTATTTTTAGAGTAGATTTTTTCTTTGCCTGTTGGCCGAAGATGTGCATCTAGCCCCCGGGTAGTTCTGACTCCCAATTTTTTTCCTTTAGGCCAAAGTCTCCGCATCAAGGTTTGCGCCGTAGAAGTATCCCGTTACGGAGCTCGTTTGGGTATCGTCGTAGCTTGGGGCAGTGTGAAGCGTGCTAGAAATAAGGGGGGCGGTTCACTTGCGGGCGAAGGTGGTTGCTGCTTTATTTCATTCGACCGCTGCGTAATGGCAAGGTAGAATCACGTGTTCGGCTGGTTGAACAGGCGAAGGGTGTGCCAAGTTATATGATTAAGCACATTACACTCATCGGTTGGCATTCCATCAATCAGTTCTTGGTTTTTCACAGGACTTTTCGGATCTGCGTCAGTGAAAGAAAATATATGGTTTACCTTTAAAGCTAGAATTCAAGCGCACACTCGCCTTGAGTGGTTAGACCTGCATTCGCAATTGTTGCTTGTATGGTATGCCATTTTGGGAACAGTCTTATCAGTTGTAAGCGTCCGCTACCCCCAAGCGTTGGGGTCGGATACGGACATACTTGCTGCTATTTTGTCTGTCGCGCTGCTTGCAGTGTCCTTGTCATTAGCTAATCGTGATTTTCGCGGGCGAGCATTGGCGATGCGGACCAATTATCGGGGTTTGCAACGCCTTCACGCTCAGATCGACAAAGACAACGATGCAACGCCAGAGCAGCTCACTTGTTATCATGATTTGTTAGCTCGATCAGAAAATCACCGAGATATCGACGATCTTATTTTTCGTGTAAGAAACTCTGCGACATTGGAAAATCGAAGGCCTAATCCAGGAGAGGTTGTCTATGCCTATATCTGGCTAGTTTCCCGTATTTTCGTAACGGTAGCACTCTATGGGCTACCTCTTCTCGTAGCGTACTTACTTAAATAAGCGTTTTTTTGTCATGCAAGTTCTCGATGAACTGTCACGATCGAGGGCACTTAAAGGGGGCTCATTAGAAGCTTCGCCGTGGACGGTCATCATGAGAGGGGTGTGAGCCAACCTGGCAATTGATTTCAAGCTCCCACTCAAGTGCAGCATCGACGTCTCTCAGCGGGGCGTCGCTGCTGAAATAGCTTGCGCAGGCAAGCAATCGCGTTGAAACGACCGGACTCGGCCAAATCTCGTCTACGTACGCTCTAAATGACTGTGCTCCGATCACTCATAGGCATCTCGGACGCGCGATGTGTGCATTGGCGGCGTATGTTGCAAAGCGAGATCAAAAACCTTGTAGAAGCGATTCCTCGTGCCTGTCCGATAGTCCTCCAGGATCTTTAAGAGTTGCAATCAAGGGGGGGCATGGGGTGAGGGCAGGGAGGGCAACCGGAAACATCGACGATGGACACTAGGTATCACAACTGACCAGATCAGCCTCTCGGAGATAAATCGCAAAATGCTTGGCTACAATATACAGCGTGCACACATGGCTACATCTTCACTCACCCGAAAAGACCTCAGCCACCGAACCGTGCGCCTTTTTGTAAGGATATGATGGCTCTTTGCCAAGGTTGAGCTCGTCAAAGCACTTGAAGGTATCGAACGGGGGCAGAGGGGGGGCTTAACAGGAAGAAACTAATGCGGTACTTGAACGACATTACTCTGCATGTCAAAGAAGCAAGATAGAATATCCTGCTCTGACAGTTAATGAATATTGAAAAATAAGATTTGGAAAGGTAACGCCACAACAGGCCGACTATTAACTCAACTAAATAGATGTTTAGTTGAATTGAACCCAGACCAATAACGTTACACCTCCAAAAACGAATGTGCTACGAGAAAACAGTAGTTAAACAGGCCGCTAATGAAAAGCAGCCGTGAATAATCGGAACGGGTGAAGTCGGCAATCCCCAATTGCGTTATTGCCAGCTCGGGATACGCTGCGACGCATTCAAAACGGGCGTTCAGCTAATCTAGTCGACATTTCCAAACACGTTTAGACCGCTTAAATAGTTGTATGTTTTCACAATGGCAAAACCGTACTTCATCGTGTTTATCACATGGGAGCCATTGCCTTTACCTATAACATGTTGGCCCGCATTTCGAGCGTACAGCATGAGCTCCAGGCATTCTGTTTACTGTGTCAGGAATGCACCGAAAACCGCTTGAAGTGCTTCCCGGTGACTTCCCGATCCAGGAATGCTCAAGCCGTCAGATCAAGCAGCGCCGCTAGCCGGAAAAGGCGCCTACATTTGCCACCTGATTCATACTTAAATGGTGTTTCAGAACAATGCTTGGTGCATGGGTCGCGAGGAGCGTAATTTTCGACGGCATCACCAGGCATTGGCCAATACCGGTATGGCTGTCCTTGAAATCCGCGCACCGACACCATGCCGAAAGCCTCAGATTTCACACAGCGTCATGATTGCTGACATTCTTGGAAGCGTTGTTCATGCAGACCGATCAGGTGCGACGGATGCGGCAAGATCAGCGCTAGACCTTTGAGAAGTCAAACGACTACTGGGCAGGCGATCTGCAACAACTCCGGCAACGAAGGACACCAGGCTCGATTCACCACGCTGACGTTTTAAGGATTTCCGATCCCGGTATGAAAGCTGATGCGCATATTTAAATAATATTATCTGGACGATGCAGTGAGCGGAGGTCACTAAGGGGCTGATTTTTCGGCCGTTTCATATTTAGCTGTTTATTCGCATATTTAAAAAATCTCGACAAGAGCCCCCCAGACCTCTATAGGACGCTTCGCATAATGTATATTATGTTAAACGAGGTGCTATGTTAAAGATGTTCATGAGGCTCGTAAGGCTCTGATTCGACAAACCCGCTTCTGGCATCCATTCTCTCAACGGGCCATGTCCAACGTGTTCATGGCGAGTCATTGAATGAGGTGGCTGCCGATGAAGCTGATTCAGTGCCGTTACTCTTCTGGTCAGCGGGTTCCGCTGCTCGTGCAAACTGAAAATGCGGCGCCGTTGCCTGTACTCGTCCCGTTCATCTACGTTCAACTCAAGCTAAGGTGCCGCGCTTACAACACAGCGTCGGCACACCTGCGCGCTATCCAGACGTTCTACACCTATGCGAAAAGCCGTGACCTCAATATTGATGACGCCATCTTGGCCTGCCACTTCGAGTCGATTCTGGCTTTACTGGACGGTTATGCCATCTGGCTCCAAAGCGGCCGTCAAGCCGATAACCTGGTCGCCCGAATCGGCAAAGCTGAAACGGCATCTTTTCCGCAGATCGATACGCGTACCCGTGACCAGTACCTGCGGTTGCTGAAGCTATACCTGTCCTGGTGTGTCACCCGATACTTCCCGCGCGCTCTTCAAAATCCAACCACCCTGGCTAACATTGAGGTGGTATTTGCAGATGTCGCCGACGTCATTGAGCGGCGCTTTGAGAGCTATATCACCAACGTTCGGCCGGACCGCGCTCGTTACCGCAGCCTGACGGATACGCAACTCCAGATCATTCGCACATTGATTCGCCCCGGCGCTACGGAGAATCCGTTCCCGGAAAGGCTGCAGTTGCGCAATTGGCTAATAATTGAATTACTACTGGAGACCGGTATGCGCCGAGGGGAGCTTCTCAAGCTCTACACCACGGATGTCAATGAGGGTTCTCAGCATGCCTATGTCAGCATCAATGACCGCGAACATGATCCCGGCGACCCGCGCGCTGAAGAGCCTGCGCTGAAAACACACGGACGGACAGTAGGTATCTCCGCGCAGTTGTATGAGGTCTACGAGCGTTATATCCAGGGCGAGCGACGCCCCCTGCGTAATGGCAAACCAATGAAATTGCTGTACCGCTATTTGTTCATCTCTGACCGAGGTCGCCCGCTGTCGATCCGCGCGTTGTCGAACGTCCTTGATCGGCTGTTTTTGACCATTGAACTGGCTCATCCGGGGTTGTTGCCTACACTTTCCGCGCATGACTTTCGCCACACCTTTGCCGATCGGTTTTTGGCTTACCTGGTCGAGAAGCGTGGGCATGACCTCGAGCGGGCCACGGACGAACTCCAACGAGTCTGCGGTTGGTCTGACACTTCGACGATGCCACGCCGTTATGCAAGTCGTTATCTAACCGAGTCGGCTAACCTCCACAACGCCCAGCGTGCCTCGGCAGCCTGGAGCCGACTTGACAGTTAAGGAGTTCGCCGTGACCAAATCAGCCGATCAAGAACACGCATTACCCTCCTCCTCTTTTCCGGCCTACGTGTTCGAGGGCCCGGCTCAGGTTGCGATTCGAACTCGCACCACTGACCAGCCTAGATACGTCGATACGCGGCTACCGGTGTGGACGTGGTACGACGGTGGGCTCGCGCTGAAAATTGACTGGGCCTCGCTTGACTTAACTCCAGAACTCAATGAAATAGCCAAAGGCTTTATGGCATATGCGTTGGAAAAATATGCTCCGCAGACAGCGTTCATGTTTGTAAGATCTCTTGCTTATTTATCTAGCACCTCGCTTGCCCGTTACTTTCCTTGGGATTATCAAAATTTAATCACTGAATTAAATAGCTTCAAACAATCTAGGCAACATCTAATTGGATTCCGCAGACTTTATCGCTGGGCAGTTGATAGAGGGATTAAAGGTTTTGATTCAAGCATCTACCTTAAAATCAAGGATGTAAAATCAGATCGGGTTGACCCGTATGCTCGAATTTATCTCTCGCAGTCTGGTTTAGAACTTGATGAAGAAATTCGATTGCTCAAACGCATTGAGCGAGAGGGTTCTTCTGACTCTTGGGAGGAAGTCCAGTTTAATATAGTGCTTCACTTGGGTTTTGAACTCGCACCACGATCGATTCAATTTCATTCGCTAGACATTGCGGACTTTGAGTACATTGAAAGCGCTGATCATGAGAAGTACTACACCCTATGGCTACCCATGGCCAAAAAGGTCGGACAGCGCAGACCTGAGAGACGCCCCCGCAAGATAACCACACGCCTAGGTGAGAAAATCTCGCGGCACGTTTCAGAAATTCAGCGCCGCTTTGGTAGCAACTGCGAACCATTATTTGTCAGTCCTCGTGGAAGGCGCCTTTCGGTTAGTCAGATCGGTCTAGGGCTCAAACGCGAGTTGCTCGAGGCCGGAGTAGCAAAGCAGAATCAGGTAACTATGTTGCTGCGTCATCACCTTGGACAAGGCTTGGCGGATCAAGGCACACCAGCAGACATGATTGCAGAACTGCTCGGCCACAACAGCACGGTTGCAGCGCGTGCTTACGTAACGGCCACCCCCTCGCCCAGCATCAGACAACCATCCTGGCGGTAAGCGCTACGATAGAACGCTGCCGGCAGCACACGGAGGATGCCGAAGATGACGCTGTCTAGGGCAAGGCAGAACCTCGAAAGCTTTATTACACAAGAGCAAGCGATTTTTCGGTCACTACCGATTTCAACACCGTGGCCAGAACCATTGTGGGGTATCGGAAATTGGTTACCGCAAAGGGATCATAACAAACATGCTCTTACCTTCGAGACGCACCGACAAGCCCTCGAGAAGACAGGTTATCTTGCCCCTATCAAGGGACCACTCCCCTCCGCGTTCCAGGATTTTAGCAAGGCCCTGATTGTGTATTTGCAACGCACCCGAAACCTAAAGTTTTCGATGGTCGCTGCATACAGTATTGCCGTCCGGCGGCTCTACAACCCCTTGTTTGAGCGCGGTGTATCCGAGCCCACACAATTGACGCGAGGCGATTTTGATCGCGTCGTGGGATTTCTCCGCGAAAGTGGTTACAAGAATCTCTACGACGCGATCTCTCATCTTCAAGTAGTAGCGGATACGATTGATAGTTTGCAATTAACCGAGATCGCCATACACTTTGAGCATGATGCAAAACCAGAAAAACGCCGACACGATTACATTTCATTGCACGATCCAGATCGTGCGGTAAAACAACGTAAATCTGATGATAGGTTGCCCCCTCGCGAGGCTATGGAAGCTTATGCCTTATGTTCGAACAACCCGATAAGTGAGAGCGAAGAAATCTTGCTGCGTGTTATCGATTTATTAATTGCGACTGGGCAACGTGGTAATGAGGTAGCAGTAATTCCCTATGACTGTTGGGTCGAGAGACCGATCAAAGGGACGACAGGTGAGGTGGTTGTAGATGCCAATGGCAGACCTCTGGTCGAATGCGGGATCAGGTACTTTGCGGAAAAGCGGTTTCAATCCCGTGTTCATTGGTTCGCAGAAAGCGACGTTCCTTTAGCCAGGCGTGCGGTCGAACGATTGAAGGTGCTGACGCAAGAGCAACGGGGAATCGCGAGGTGGCAAGAGACCCATCCTGGACGTCTCTGGGATTACTCTCCGCAGACTGCAATGTCAGAGAATGAAGTTCTGCGTTGGCTCGGATTTAGCCAGGGCCGAGACACCGCTAGAAATCTATACATGTACTTTTTACGAAACGAAATTCATCCCTGCGACCAGATCAAGGATCGAGGGAAGGCGATCAAACGCAGATACTTGGCTGGCGATATTGAGCGTTTTCTTGTTCCCAAACTTCGCGATCATGCAGCGCTTACTGAAAATGTTGGAGGCAAACTATGTGTTGTCCTAAAAACCAGCGAAACATTAGCCATCGCGTTTGATGGTCAATTCCGCCTCGGTGGGCGGGAAGCAAATGTGTTTCGAGTAATCCCGCGTCGAGTGACACTATTGGACATTAACCGCGCGTTGGGGAACGATGAAAAATATCCATCCATTTTTTCACGCCGATCATTAACAGAATCTAACGGCGCGCCTATTCGACTGACTAGCCACCAACCTCGACACTGGCGAAACACTATTTATCATCTGACCGGTATGAGTGATGTTCAGCAAGCATTGGCCTTAGGGCGAAAACGCCTCGACCAGAATGTCTACTACCAACACACAAGCATTGAGGAAAGCACTGCTGCGCATCACGAGTTCTTGGCGTTCAATAGCCATCACGAGCGCATCGATTTTCTGCATACAGGCATAAGAGATAAACGCATTCAGGGCGCGTTAACCGACAGTTACCATGCGTTGCTGTCAGATAAAGGCACGACAACTGCAGAAGCATTCCTCACCGTACACGCCACGGCGCTACACGTAACACCCTTCGGAGGTTGCATTCACGATTTCTCCCAAGCGCCCTGCCCTAAGCATCTTCAGTGCTGGAACGGCTGCTCGCATCTCCATCTGATGGGCACTCCATCCGAGCGCGCCAACCTTGAGAAACAAGCCGAGAATTTGATGACGGCAATCACCATCATGCGCGATGCCGGCGCCGGAGAGGCAGGTAGCGATGTATGGCTGATGGACCAGGAAGACAAGCTCAACAATTTAAAATCCGTCCTCGCACGCGATACCAATGTAGGTGTGCAACGCGTATTTCCGAATGGGCATCCAATGACGATTGCGGACACGGACAAACGGCACAGCTCTGTTTCAGATGACTAGAGGCGACCATGGCTCATCGACAGACCTTGAGAGGCGGGACCTTGGATGAGGCGATCGACGCCCTCCTCGCCCAAATGATTAGCTTAGGACTAGAGAACGCGCCTATTTCGCGCCCCGAAGTGCAGCGTCGATTGGGTCTGACTAGCCGAGCTACCTTAGTGGGGGACCGTGGGATGCGAATCGAGTCCGCCCGTATCGCACAACTCAAGGAGAGTGGGAGAGATCCAGACGGTGCCCGCCGCCGAAGAAGCCTCGAAGAACGTATTGCTAATCTGCAGGCGGAGAATGCCGACTTGATAAAGCAGCGAGACCAGCTCTTTGAAGCACTGTCGGCAATTGCGCACAACTGTCTGCTGAAAGGATTGGATGTCGAAAACATACTGACTCCGTTGCGGAAACGGTAAGTGGCAGAAAGGTTGCCAACGCCGCCAACTGACTCGGCGGGCAGGCTAGATTGCCTAATCGCTAGCGCGTCGAAGATGCCGTTAACCGTTCGAGCGTGTTGGTCTCATGCTTGCCGAGATGCCGGTGCAGCCGAAAAAATGATACGAGGATTTTGCAAATCGGATGTGCTGGACCCCAAGGCCTCAGTGTAGGTATGCCCTCCCTCCAGGCTATACACGTAGGCCGCCTCCTCACTGGTGTTATCCACCATTTCGCGCACCTCTAACAGCCTCTCCATCTTCCACCCGTCACTTCCGTTCAGATAAGCCGGTGAAACCAACTGCACATCCAACAGCCAGATGTCTGCTCGCTGTTCGTTAAGTAGCTTCTCAAGCGCTGAAACGCTGGCAAGCATAACCATACTAGTCAACGCTTCACCGCCTTGTTGTCGCCCTACTCTGACGTAAAACCAGGGACAATGAGTGGTCTGCTCAACGTACTGCCAGTACTGGGTAGAGTCATCACCCAGGTATGCGCCGAGGAAAATCTCTGCTGGTTTGTGAGTGATGAACATAGCTCCACCCCAAAAGTGAACACTATAGATTGTAGCTCTATAGAGCTCGCGAAGGCTTCATCGTTCCTTTTGCGAGGTCGGCAATATGGAACTGCAACAGGCTTTTGGCACGGCCCTGAAAAAGCTGAGATCGGAGAGAAAGCTTTCCCAGGAAGATTTGTACCTATCTCAGCACCCTTGAGCGCGGTCTGAAGAGCCCTACGATCGAGAAGGTAGACGAACTGGCATCGGTATTAGACGTTCATCCGCTCACCATACTCGTAGGCTGTTATCTGCTTCAGGATCAGCCGACTTCTCTTGAGAAGCTGTTTTCCCGTATCCGAGCGGAGCTATCAACCGAAATCGAAGGGTTATCTGAGGACTAAGGGGCGACTAGCTTGTGCTAATATCCCAACTGAACTGAAGGCGGAATCCGCAACCATGAAGCAACCTATTCAGTCAGAAAGCAGCCTCAGTGAAATTTTAGAGGGGAAGCGGAAACGTCGCGATGCGTTGATGCTTGCTCTTAGCCTCGCCTCACCCTCCGAGCTTGAAGGATCCGCTCAGCGTTTGAGAGAAGTGATGAGAAAACCGGCTGAATCAAGGCGTCAACGAATTCTCCCCCCGAAATTTTCCCTCTGAGCAAAAAGTGCGGTTCCTATCTTTTTGAAGAATTGCGCACGTTGATTGCTCCTCTAAGGCTCTAAAACTCAGAGTGCTTAAGAATCTAAAGCTGCCTCATAAAGCTTGTTCTGTAGATCTGGGATAGGTGACCTGACAAAATGCCACTGTTCGATAAGCAAGCTACTTATCCTATTCCAAGGAGAGGAATGATGTACGGCCCGCCCCTTCACACATCGTTGTTCGCTCCGCGCTATAAATGCGTACCAGGCCTGTGCCACCTATGACTCTCCCCACTAAAACTCACTTTCACAGCCTAGTCCGCGACATGCGTGTGGTGATGCAAGAGGCGAAGCTAGAGCCGGATTTGATCCTGGGCAGCGCATTAGCAAAATGGTGCAGTAACTGTTTTCCGGGATTACCACAGTCCGGTCTACCCGTAGCAACCCTACTCTTGAACGAGCCTGCCGTGTGCGCGTTCGTGGCGTTTGTAAGCAAACTTGACTTCATCGAGTCGACCTACTGGTTCTCCTCGGCGTACGCGCAACTGTTGGGAAGCGAGCGCAGAAAGCAGCAGGCGATGTTCTTTACTCCGCCATCGCTAACAAGGCGTTTGCTTGACGACCTGTCAGCCCAGGGCGTCGATTTTTCCAATCGCAGTTTTTGTGACCCCGCGTGTGGCGGCGCTGCGTTCTTGGCGCCTATCGCTATGCGCATGCGTGATTTGCTTCGCCGACAGGGTGCAAGTGCCCAACAGATAGTGAGCCACATTCAAGAGCGAATTTTGGGATTTGACCAAGATGCCGCCTTATGTGAATTGTCAAAGCACTTCCTGCTGATGGCGCTCCATGACGAGGTAGTCGCGACTGACAATTACCCCGTGTTTCAGGTCTACCAGGGCGACTCGCTTTTACAAACCAAGCACCTGTGGGAAAGGCTCGATGTGGTGGTATGCAATCCTCCATTTAGAAAGATGCGCGCAGAGGAAGTCAGTCAGTACGTCCACGAGTTTGAAGACGTTGTTCAAGGCCAGCCGAATCTATATGCCCTCTTCATTGCCTTGTGCATCAAACTTCTCGCTACGGGTGGCATCTGCGCACTGGTCACACCGACTAGCTTTTTGTCTGGTCAGAACTTTTCCAGACTGAGAAGTTACATGATGACGCAAACCACGTTGCTCGGTATTGGTATGGTTGGTGACCGTATTGGCGTCTTTATAGATGTCCAACAGGAGACCGCATTGACGTTAGCGCGGCGAGAAAAAACAGGGCATGCGCCAAGCACCGAAGCGAAGGTGTCGTTGGTTTCAAAAGACGGTAGTTACATTGAAGTTGGTCTATGCATCTTGCCCAACATGGGGGCCGCGTGGCCAATCCCCCGGTTGGAGAGCGACATCGCACTGCTTAAAAGCGCGGCAAAATCGAATGCTGGCTTAGTGGACTACGGGTATGCGCCCCGTATAGGCGCGTTTGTGTGGAACCGCGACACACGCACAACCTACGCCTCGACGAAAACGGCTGTCGGCGCGCGTGGCGACACGGTGGTTCCGCTGCTTTGGTCCAGCGACATTGCACCTAACGGTTCCTTGCGCTTTAACGGTGCGGCTAAAGCGAACAAAGAGGGCTGTTTTGTAAATATGGGGGCAAAAGACCATCGTTCCATCATTCGCCGGCCCAGCGTCTTAATGCAACGCGTGACATCCAACGAGCAACCGCGACGATTAGTTGCCGCAACTGTTCCGACACAGCTCATAGACACCTATGGCGGATTCGTTGGTGAAAACCACACCGTGATTCTTGAACAGATAGCCCCTGAACCTGCATTGACACCTGCTCAGTTGGTGCAGTTGCTTGGGACGCCGACCGTAGATCGCTACTTCCGCTGCATCTCTGGAGCGACCAACGTATCAGTGTTCGAGCTCAACCAACTCCGACTGCCTGATCCTGGCCGGCTCAGGATCTACCTCGAACAAGGCTTAGACATGGCAAGTGCTGCTCGAAAGGCATTGGAAAAGCAGTAGACCTTTCGCTTATGCTGCCTGAACGCTGAAATCTATCGACTTAAGCAGGGCACATGGCATCAAGGAAGAAGCTCAACGACTTAATGGAAGCTCAACAGCGAAGGCGCGAAGAACTTGCCAAGCTGTTTGCAGCCCGCAAACCTCTCACCTATGCAAAACCAGCGCTGAAAACCCATGCGCACAAAACGGCTCACATCGCCCCCGTAGAGGCGACACCTCCCATTGTCGTACCTCGCACGCATGAAGCGCTCATCGCGATGTATCGTGACGGCATTTCGCAGCCAAGCGCGCCCTCATCAACGCTTTTAGCGCTGGCAGACCTTTATCTACATGCTGCCGAGCACCGCTCACGGCACATCGTGATGGCATGGCCCGCGGCGCCCAAAACCTTGCCTCTGGTACACGCGTTAGCGACGTTGGCTCGCTGGCATCATGGAGACAAGCAAGGGGTTCGGGGTTTACTTTTTCCTGTCAAGAGCAATGTTTTTTATGGTCTAAATCACGTCCATTTTGATCGAAGCAGCATTCTTCGTATCGCAAAAAATTTGGTTGAGGTGAAAGCCAACGTAAATGTGACTCGCTCTATGGGGGACAAGGACGCATTTTACTTCTCCCTGGCCGATAGCAGTTTTCCCCTAGGCGCGAGCGACCCATTCCATCCGACGGTCGGTGAGCTACTACCTCACTTCATTGCGAATCCCGATTTTGATGGCTGGCAATCTTGCGATGAACGTCTTTTGGCGCTTATCCGAGCCAAACTGAAAAGGAGAAGCCACGCTACTGCGTTAAAAATGAACTGCGCAGTCATCGGTCATCCGGGAACAGCACCAGACGCACTCTTTGCACTTGATGGGCGGATGTCGGAGATCGAACTTCAACGCGCCTGCAAAGAACTGGCTAAGCTCGGCTCACCAGAAGTCGTGCTGATTCAGGCTACGCGAGCAATACGCTTGGAGGCCAAAAGCTGGAAAAAGCGACTGGCACGTTTCTGCCTAATGCTGGAGGACGTGTTTCGGGGACATACCCCCGGCGTTATCGTTATCACCGATGAGCCGCATGCTGCTTTCAGGATCAAGGAGGAACTCTGGGAGCAGAACTTCAAGCGTAACGCCTCAAATCAATGGCACACCTCCCACGAATTCAAAGTTTTAGGTGTTCCGAGTACCGTTGGGGGAGCGGGATTATTGGCACCGCAGGCTCAGGAAACTCTGCATCCTGCTCCGCGGGAATTTGACGTTCTGATCGTTGATTCGGATACGGCCAAAACAGCTAACAGACTGGTACGCATCGCCAATGGAGTGGCCGGAGGCAAGGAGTCCGCAAAACCATTAGTCGACGCAGCGTCGTTCCTTTCTCGTTTAGCAGCGCTCCCCTGCGGCGTCAGGCATATGTCGGAGTATCTGGGAGGTATTGAAGTGTCGGAGCGGACTCGCGCCGCATTCGATTGGCCCAACCACCTGGGTGGCGCTAAGGCGTTCGAGCGTAACGTTGGTGTTGGAGACCAGCGCCCCGCCTTACTTGAGTGCCTTGAGCGCAGCTCACAACTATTCTGCAATTATCATGAGGCAACCCCTTTCGCACACAAGTTGGCCGAACTTGTCTCCAATGCCGCAAGGAACAAAAAGCGTAAGGTTGCCATCGTCTTTACCAGTGCGCTGTATCTACGCCTCGCCGAGCGCTTCCTGACAGAGTATAACCAGTACCCGGAAGGGATTACTTACGAGTCTTTTCATGAGCGTATACAACTGCTGTGCGCCGCTCACCTCGAAGAGCGCCTTGATGGGCTGCTAGGCTCGGCACTAGTTTTTGCTGGGTTGAATGAGGACTGCCTGCGTCTATTACTGACAGATGACCGCGTTTCCTCCCACACGGTGCTTTTGCTCACCCAGCGAGCCGGCCAGTTCCTGCGGGCCACACTCAAGCCCATTGTCGAGCTGATGCCCGAATTTAGATCTTACAAACCTCGGATGGAATCCATCTTAAGGAAACTGAAGGACCTTCCCGAGGACGCATCTGTCCTTTCCACAGGAGACTATTTGCTTCCTACGTTCCGTGTCGAATTGTCATCGGACGCTTACTCAAGCGGTGATGATGAAGCAGGATCTTGGGTTATCCGGTTTGACAGCGACGCGACGCTGTTTCGCAATGAAAAATCGGAAATGTACGTATACGATCCGGCGTCGCCGCGGGCAGCAGATGTAGGTTTTCGGATTTGCCATGTCTGCTCCTTAGAGGTGGGAGATAAGGTGTTTGTCATGTCGGCAGAGCTACGCGAGATGGTCGAGCAAGTACTCCGTGACGCAGGCGTGCCTATTCAGTCGGACAAGACGTTCGAATCTGCCTTGCGAAGCTATCACGAGCAGATTCAGAAGTGCCTCGCACAACGGTTCGCGCTGGGCACACTCTCTGACAAGGTACGGGTCATACGTGAACAGATGCTTGCGCTTGACCCGCTTCTGGAAGGAAAGCTTCCGGGTGCCCAGGCGATGCGCCAGTGGATTGATCTAGGACGCTCGCTCGACACCCCGTTCGAGCAACTTCGCCCACAGGCACCGCAGCGTGAAGAGACTTTTAAGGCGTTTGCAACAGTGCTTGGGCTTTCTCCGTTGGAAGCTGCCTACCAGTGGCAGCGCGTGATCATGGCGGTGCGTAACTCGCGCCGCCTAGATGGTCGCCATATCGCGGACATCTACGCGTACATGCTCCTGCAGCCCGAATCCGTTATGGCCAACTCAAGTATCAAACGGACAACTTTGGATCAACTTTTCGACAAGGCACGTGAAAGCATTGCCTGCGTCGAGTATGTCGGCCCCCTTAAGGAAACGCAGCAATGAGCCAGCCCACGCTTCGTGCCGATCCGGCAAAGGTCTCCTCCACCCTTAAGGAAGCGGTCGTCGATAGCCTCCTGAATCTGACGTATGCGCAAATCAGCGGCCAAGGTTCCACGGGGCGATATCTCTTTGGTGCTCGCCCGAGAACATTGTTGAACTCTGGTTTCTTGTTGCCCCAACGCAGCCAATCCGGAGACGACGAAGTCACATCTCCTATCTGGATTTCGTCGCACGGGCTGCAGATGCAACTCAATGCCGTCGCGTCTTCAGTGATAACGGTGCTTCCAAGACTATGCATCTACGTGCGAGTGCTGCCACGTGAAGAGGATCTTAAAAGACCAAACTGTCGTCCCGTCTTTATGTTGCGCCGAGCTGTAGTTGATGAGATTCGGGCCGAACGTAACCGTCGACTGGAAGCAGCTTGGGAGAAAGCCAAAGGCACCTACAGCTCGAAATATAAGCATCCCGGGTGGGCGGCGATCCGGTCTTCGGTGGTGGAGGAAATTTACGCGGCAAAGGGCATCCCGAGAGATCTGTTGACCTCTGATTTTTCCCACGATTCGGCCGAAGCTGAGGATATTTCTTCCGCTGAAATGGAAGCACTCGGCGAGAGCACGACCGAAGGAGCACTCGTCAACCCACGCGAAGCCCTTCCTATCAAAGACGAGCACTTCGAGCCATTAGCAGTCCCACATAAGTGGTTGCGACTAGATGTTGAGTTACCAGCACTAGAACTCGATACCACGAAATCCGTTGAAGCGCTGCAGCAAGACATCGATACCCAGGCCTTACGGATGAATGAGGCCGTGGATAAGCGCCTGCAGGACTGGGCTGAAAGCGACGATCTAGACTGTGGTGGAAAGGCTTGGGGATATCGACACCAGTTAAGCATCCCCGCCAGCCAATACACAAATTGGGATGAATTTCTCCAGAGTGCGCGCGCTTCTCAGCTGCCGCTAGCATTGCCGCAGGTTCGTTTGGATTGGGATCTTGAACTGCACACTGACTGGCTCGAGCCCTCTAAGCGCAGCTTCTTTCTCGCACTTGAAAATGTCAGCAGCATGCCGACCCAGCACGTAGACGAGACGGATGAAGCTGTCTTTCTCGTCTCTCTGCTGGCAAAGCTTCCGACTGCGCTTCACCACGCGTTGAAGCTCGAGCGAATTGAACCCTCCTACCGCTATAACAAGTATCTGACACAGCCAGCCATGGGGCATAACTGCGGAGTTGTACAAGTACAATCCGACCCTGCTGTCCGGATTTTAGAGACAACCTGGACGCCCCGTTACACCCAGCCGCGAATCATTCCTACGAGTGCGAATGGCGTCGTGCGGCAAATACGTGCCCTCGCACAAGCTGACGGGTTAGACGGTTTGGCAGCACTGGTTCCAGCCATGCAGGAATGGCTAAACAAACTCCCGGAAAACGTGAGCCCTGCCGCTGGCCTCCCCGCTTCCGACCTCGCCGGAATTGCGCGGGAAGAAGAGGCATTCCGTCAGGACATTCGAAAATGGACCGCGGAGATGGCGACGGTCGCTGCCGGCCTGAAATGCTTGAGTGAATCGCGCGCGGCTTGGCGCGAACGAGGCCCGCAGGCTGACCCCAGGGCTATTGTCTATGAAGCCTGGTTAGCCACTAACGAGACCATGGCTAACTTCATGCAGGCCCGTTTTGGAGGGGACGACAATGAGTGGCGCTTGTTTCAACTCGCTTTCATCATCGCTAATATCCCTTCTCTAGCTTCACGCATTCCGGAATACTCGCACCTCTACGACGAGACCAGAGACGACGCTGTCACCCTTCTTTACTTCGCGACCGGCGGTGGTAAATCCGAAGCGTTTTTCGGATTGCTGACCTTTAACCTTATGCTCGACCGGCTCAGGGGAAAGCACGTTGGGGTCACCGGGCTCATTCGCTACCCATTGCGATTGCTAACAATCCAGCAAGCCCAGCGATGTGCACGCGTACTAGCACACGCCGAGCGTGCCCGATGTCGCCATGGCTACGGTGGTAACTCATTCTC
>NZ_QAIU01000421.1:1970-2831 GCF_003061205.1 Pseudomonas sp. HMWF006 | reverse complement strand
TGCTGAACCTGGTCAACGGCTCGATGGGCAATGCTTCGGTGCGGGTCGATCCGAACGCCACCGCAACCCTCGGCGTGGCGCTCAACGGCACCGGCACCCTCGGCAAATACGACAGCGGCACGCTGGTGCTCAACGCCGCCAACGGGTACACCGGCGGTACTGCGCTGAATGGCGGCAAGATCGTTGTCGGCAACAACGCCGCGCTCGGCACGGGTGTGCTGACCGCAGCGGACGGCACCGCACTGGACAGCAATGCAGCGATCAGCCTCGCCAACAACGTGCTGCTCAATGGCGGCCTGACCGTCGCCGGCAGCAACGCCTTGACCCTCGACGGTGTCGTCAGCGGTGCCGGCAGCCTGATCAAGTCCGGCGCGTCGAGCCTGACCATCAACGGCAGCAACACCTACAGCGGCGGCACGCAACTGGCTGGCGGCACGCTGGTGCTGGGCAACAACAGCGCAATCAGCAGCGGCGCCCTGAGCGTGACCGGCAACGGCACCCTCGACAGCACCTCGGCGCTGCAACTGGCCAACGCGGTCAACCTCGGTGCGCAACTGACCCTGGCCGGCAACCAGAACACCACGCTGCTCGGCGCCATCACCGGCACCGGCAGCCTGGTGAAAAACGGCAGCGGCGACTTGCTGCTCAGCGGTGCCAACACCTACAGCGGCGGCACCACGCTGAACGGCGGCAGCACCACTGGCGACACCAGCAGCCTGCAAGGCGCGATCGTCAACAACGCGGCGCTGACCTTCGCGCAGAACGCCGACGGCAGCTACACCGGCAACCTCACCGGCAGCGGTACGCTGAACAAAACCGGCACTGGCCAGTTGCTGCTCAGCGGCAACAACACCTTCACCG
>NZ_QAIU01000421.1:0-1960 GCF_003061205.1 Pseudomonas sp. HMWF006 | reverse complement strand
GCTGACCGGTGGTGGTACCGCCACGCCGTTGTCGGTCGGCGCGCTGGCGTTGTCCTCGGGCAGCAATCTGGACTTCAGCCTTGGCTCGGCCAGCAGTTCGACCACCGTGGTCAACGTCGCCGGCAACCTGACCCTCGACGGCACGCTGAACATCAGCAACGCCGGCGGTTTCGGCACTGGGGTCTACCAACTCTTCAGCTACGGCGGCAGCCTGACCGACAACGGCCTGATCTACGGCAGCCTGCCGGTGTCGGCGGCCAACCTGACCCTGCAAACGGCGATTGCCAATCAGGTCAACCTGCTGGTGCAGGGCACGCCGGGTGAAGTGCAGTTCTGGAACGGCGGCACCACCAACCCTGACGGCAGCATCGGCGGCGGCAGTGGCGTGTGGGGCCCGGCGACCAACTGGACCGATCCGAGCGGCACGCAAGCGTTGGCTGCCAACGGTCAGTTCGCCGTATTCGGCGGGCAGGGCGGCACGGTCACGGTGCAGGGCAATCAGAACTTCACCGGCCTGCAGTTCCTCGTCGGTGGCTACAGCCTGGTTCCGGATGCCGGCGATACACTGACTCCGGTCAACGGCCCCGGTGGCACGCCAGCGCCGATCCGGGTAAATGCCGGCGGCAGTGCCGAAATCGACGTGCCGCTGATCGGCACCGGCGGCATCGAAAAACTTGACGCCGGCACATTGCTGCTGAGCGCTGCCAACACCTACAGCGGTGGTACCACGGTCAGTGGCGGTACGCTGGTCGGTAACACCACCAGCCTGCAAGGCAACATCACTAACAACGCCTCACTGGTGTTCCTGCAGAACACCAATGGCCGGTTCAATGGCGCCATCAAGGGCGCCGGAGCGCTGGCCAAACGTGGCGCCGGTACCTTGTTGTTGACCGGTGATCAACCGTTCACTGGCACGGTTGCGGTCGATCAGGGCGTGCTGCAAGTCGGCAACCGTGCGGCCCGGGCCTCGCTGGGCGGGCAGGTCACTGTCGCCAACGGTGCGGGCTTGAGCGGCAACGGCAGCGTTGGCTCGGTGGTCAACCACGGTGTAGTGGCTTCCGGTGGCGCCGACGGCACCTTGAGTGTGGCCGGTAACCTGAGCAACGCGGCGGATGGTGTCTTGGCGTTGACGGTCAGTTCGCCGACCGCCACGCCGCTGGCAGTAGGGGGCACGGCCACCCTCGGTGGCGGGCTGGTGGTCAACAGCCTCGCGCCGTTCACCGGTAACACCAGATACTCACTGATCACCGCAGGTGGCGGCGTGACCGGCACCTTCAGTGCAGCCGATCTGCCGCAGTATGCGTTCCTCGACAGCTCGCTGATCTATGGTGCCGACTCGGTCACCCTGGCCGTCAGCCGCAACGGCAACTCGTTCGCCGACGTCGCCGCCACGGGTAACCAGCGCGCCACCGCCACGGCACTCACCCTTAACGGCCCGGCGGGGGCGGCCCTGCAGAATCAGATCGTCAACCTCAGCGTGGCCGGTGCGCGTAACGCGTTCGACAGTCTGTCCGGGGAAATCCACGCCAGCACGGCCAGCGCCATGCTCGAGGATTCGCGCTTCATCCGTGAGGCGGTCAATGACCGCATGCGCCAGCCGTCGTGCAGCGCCTCGGACGATCCACGCCGGACGCTGGCACCGAGCGACACCCAACTGAGCAGCAACGGCTGTCACGGGGAAATGGTCGGCTGGATCCGGGCCATCGGTGCCTGGGGTGACATGGGCGGCGACAGCAACACGGCGAAAGTCGATCGCAACCTTGGCGGTTTCATGCTCGGCACCGACAAGGCGCTGGACGACACCTGGCGTGCCGGGATGGCCGCCGGTTACACCCGCAGCAACCTCAATGCGCATGATCGCAACTCCGATGCCAAGGTCGACAGCTACCACCTGGCCGGTTACCTGAACTCGCAGTTCGATGCCTTGGCCGTGCGCCTCGGCGCGGCATACAGCTGGCAC
>NZ_QAIU01000420.1:741-7079 GCF_003061205.1 Pseudomonas sp. HMWF006 | reverse complement strand
GGACGTGCCGAACGCCACCTACGGCCTCGGCCCGCGGGCGTTCGGCCATCCGGGCGCGGGCGGTTCCATCGGTTTTGCTGATCCTGAGCATGATGTTGCCTTCGGTTTTGTGACAAATACCCTGGGGCCGTACGTCTTGATGGATCCGCGCGCGCAGAAGCTCGCGCGGGTGCTTGCCACTTGTCTGTAAAGTTTCATTCGGGGTTCCAGGGCCGGAACCTCATGCGGTTTTTCGATTCAAACCGACTGTTTATCCGGGCGAAAGAGCTCTGATTTTTCCTTACTTCATTTTGTGGACTTTCAATGTCATCTAAAAAGACCCTCGCCCTGGCCCTGTGCGTTGCAATGACCGGTTGTGCACAGACTCCGAAAAACGATGCAGACGGCGGCAGTTGGTGGCCGTTCGGCTCTTCCGACAAAGTCGCAGCCAAAGAGCCAGCACCTGCTCCAGCCCCGCTGAAACCTGCCGCCACTGCACCGGTGGCCAAGACCGAAAGCAGCAGCCACTGGTACTGGCCGTTCGGCAGCTCCGATGATGCAGCGGCCAAGGCTGAGGTGAAACCTGAAGTAAAACCTGCAGCCAAAACCCCGGTTGCAGTGGCCAAGACCGATGCCGACACCGGCAGCAAGTGGTGGTGGCCGTTCGGCGGCAAGGATCAGTCCACTGCCAAAGTAGTGCCGATGCCTGACCCGAAAGTCACCCAGGCCTGGCTGGATGACTACGAGCCACGCCTGCGTGCGGCAATCAAGGACAGCAATCTGCAACTCGAGCGCCGTGACAACGTGCTGGTGGTGATCGCGCCGGTGGAGGGATCGTTCAACCCGAAGCGTCCGGCCATGTTGCTGCCGGTGACACTCAGCCCGTTCACCAATGTTGCGAAAATTCTCGAAGCTGACCCGAAAACCGCGGTACTGGTGCTCGGTCACAGCGACAACACCGGCGCCGCGCCGGCCAACGTCAAACTCAGCCAGGAGCGCGCCCAGTCCGTGGCGGCGATCTTCCGTCTGAGCGGTTTGCAGCGTGATCGCCTGATGCTGCGCGGCATGGGCGGCGATGCCCCGCGTGCCGCCAACGACAGCGCCGAAGGCCGTGCCCTGAACCGTCGCGTCGAATTGCTGGTGACCCCGCAGAACACCATGGTTGCCCTGCTAAGCAAATACAACATGCCGGCACCGGCACCGACCACGATGATTGCCGCCCAGGACGTCAAGCCTGTAGCCAAGCCAGTAACACCGGCGCCGGCCGCTTCCAAAGCCGCCGTACCTGCAACCAAAAAGGCGCCAGCGAAGAAAGCCGCCGCCAAGGCTCCGGCGAAAAAAGCGGCGGCCAAGGCTCCGGCGAAAACGCCTGCCAAGAAAACCGCTCCAGCCAAAGCGGCGACCACTGACAAGAAAGTCGCCGCCACCGATACTTCCAAGCAGTGATCCGCTAACGAAAAGGAATGCGCCATGACCCAGGCTCTGGCAGATATGCGTCGTGATTACACCCGGGATGGCTTGACCGAGGCGCAAGCCCCGAACGAGCCGTTTGCGTTGTTTCACCAATGGTTTGCCGACGCGGTGAAAACCGAACAGGCGCCCGTGGAGGCCAACGCCATGACCCTGGCCACGGTCGATACGCACGGACGACCGCATTGCCGCATTCTGCTGCTCAAGGGCCTGGACGAGCAGGGGTTCACCTTTTTCACCAACTACGACAGCGCCAAGGGCCAGCATCTGGCGGCCAATCCGTTTGCCGCCATGACGTTCTTCTGGCCAACCCTTGAGCGTCAGGTGCGCATTGAAGGGCGGGTGGTGAAAGTCACGCCTGAGGAGTCCGATGCGTATTTTCAGGTGCGTCCACTGGGCAGCCGCCTCGGGGCCTGGGCTTCACCGCAGAGCCGGGTGATCAACGGCCGGGGTGAGCTGGAAGAGTTGCTCAAGGCCACCGAACAGCGCTTCAGCGACACCCAGCCGCATTGCCCGGAACATTGGGGCGGCTACCGCCTGCTGCCCGAGCGCATCGAGTTCTGGCAGGGGCGTTCGAGCCGCCTGCACGATCGCCTCAACTACCGCCTGCAGGGCGCCGACTGGATTCTTGAACGTCTGGCACCCTAGGCAGTCTACCGAGCGCAATAGCTTGCCGCAGCGGCCTCCAGCCACTGCGGCAAATCCTTGCGCTTGATATTTTGCGCCTGCGCGTCCGCCAACCGTTCAAGCATGAAGGCGCGTTTACCTTCATCCTTGCCCGCCAGCGACAGTGCCAGGTCGCGATCCATCCAGCGTTTGATGCGCACGTAAAGCCACCAATGGAAGTACAGTCCCGCAACGGTGGTGACGAAAATGATGAAGTAATCCATGAAAATCCTTGGTGTCGGTGGCGCAGAATCGGTAATTTGGCGCTACTGTTGGAAAACCTTGCAGGCGTCTGTACCGCGCCTGAATGAAAGCCAATTTATCCGGGCTGCGCCGTGACAGGCGTCAAGCAGCGGAGTTTAATGAATATATGTTCCTTTGGAGTTGATGCTATGCGTAAGTCTGTTCTGCTGGTTGCTTCCTTTTCCACGATGGCGATGTTGCTTACCGGCTGCCAATCGAGCCTGACCGGTGACTCCTACTCCCGTGACGAAGCGCGTCGTGTACAGACGATTCGCATGGGGACCATCGAATCCTTGCGTCCGGTTAAAATCGAAGGCACCAAGACCCCGATCGGTGGCGCTGCAGGCGCAGTGGTCGGCGGTGTCGGCGGCAGCGCGATCGGCGGCGGTAAAGGCAGCATCGTGGCTGCGGTCATCGGTGCGGTGGCGGGTGGTCTGATCGGTTCGGCCACTGAAGAAGGTCTGACCCGTACCCAGGGCGTGGAAATCACCGTGCGTGAAGACGACGGCAGCATGCGTGCCTATGTGCAGCAGGTTCAGGAGAATGAAGTGTTCCGTGTTGGCGAGCGCGTGCGCATCTCCACCGTTGGCGGGACCAGCCGCGTTTCGCACTAAGCGGAATGTAGGGTAAAGAAAACCCCGATCAGGTGACTGGTCGGGGTTTTGTTTTTTGCTTTCAATTCGGTAGTTCAGTAATCAGCACAGGTGCCCACAAAGAACTCCCAGCCTTTCGGGAAACTTAGGCTTCGAAGAGTTCACAGCGCGGCTACTCAGATCTGAGTGGATAGATAAAGGTCAAGATCTCGAGGAAGAGTGATCGCGCATGACTTTTCAATTTCAATAATCTGTTGCTCTGTCAGCCTATAGTCATGCTGGAATTCTTCCTCATTCTCCCAGCCCATAACTATCTTCAGATCTGATGTAGCGATGGAAAGGGGTTGCTGAAAGAGGGGGAAATCTTCTCCTCTCTTTACTCCCATGACCTGATGTTTCATGGTTCTATCCTTCTGGTGGGATCTGCCGGTTTCGTTTGCTCGCCTGTTTCGTGGTTAAACTCCCCCAAATGTTTTCCACGTTTTGTATATTTTTCAATCGCTCCATGTCGAAAATCCCATTCATAAATTACGCCGTCTCTGTCTTTCCAGCGTGGGCGTAATCCCCCGCCACCTTTTATTGGCGTTTTTGGCGTAGCCCATCGGGCATCGGGATAAGCCGGCAAGTTTTCAGGCTTTTGATAGTAGTTTCCATGCGAAATGCTCGCTACAACATAGACCGGCCTGACTCCCGAATTCACCGGAAAAACCAGAATAAAATCCCTGTACTCCGGCGGATAAACCGGATTAACCAGAATCCCGTCCGCCGCTTTCGTCGGCGGATAAACCCAGATGTGCGGTGCCTGCGGTGCAGCCTCCAGCGCGGGAATACCGAGGATGTCCGAGCCATCCACAGCAGGCGTCCAGATCAGCTCTACGCCTTCACCCAAGTCAGCAATGAACTGGCTGCCACGCAACTTGAACTGCACGACATCAACCATTTCCCAATCGCGATTCTTGCCGGTGTAGAAGCCGTAGCCCTTCAGGCTGCCGTCGGCCTGCTGTTCGACTCTCAACCGAACACGCGTTCGCGCCTGCTTGAGGGCGAGCAACTGGTCTTCGGTGTAGAGGGCGCTGTCGCCCATGTTCGATGGCATTAGCAACGCCACCAGCCCGAGCAAAGGGGTCACAACGGCGGTGGAAGCTATGACGGGCAGTGCCTTGAACGCCTCACCGGCGAGGGCAAAAGTGCCGAGCCCCGCAGGAATTGCAGTGCCGCTGATTTTCTTGAGTGCAACGCCGCCGCTGTCATCGGCCTCACGGCCGCCGAGCACGATCAGCTCGCCGTAATCCTTCAGGCTGTCAGTCGGCACCATTCCCGAAGGGCTGGAGTAATCGATGATCGCGTCCGGCAACTTGCAGGACTTGGCGAACACGCAGCCGGCACGCACCGGCTCAGGCTTGTTCGCCGCCACCTCACGGCTGCGCTCGAAAGCCTCCTGCCGCGCCAGCATGGCGTCGTAAGCGTTTTGTCTGGCGTCGCGCTCGGCCAGTTCAGTGGCCGTCATGTAGCGGTAGGTGACGTGATGCCCATCGCCTTGCGGTGGGTTGGAAACCCGGGGAATGTCCTTGTTGCCAGCCACTGATCGTCCTTTCGTTCATCCGTCGACAGCCCCTCGCAAAGGGCTACGCAACGTTAACGAAGCAGGAAAATGGTGGCTGTAGGACGCGTCTCCATAGACGTGGAGATTATTCGCTGTGTAGCAGGAACGCAGGAAATTTGTGGTGAGGGAGCAAGCTCCCTCGCCACAGAGGTTATATCGGTTGGGAGTTCTTGCGACTCGCCGCCGCCGTCACCGCATAACCGATCAACGCCGCCAGAATCGAACCGGTCAGAATGCCCATTCGGTCCATTCCGGCGTAATCGCTTACGCCCGGTTCAAAAGCCAGCGAGCCGACGAACAGGCTCATGGTGAAGCCGATGCCGCACAGGATCGCCACGCCCAGCACCTGGCCCCAATTCGCGCCTTGGGGCAGGGCAGCGATGCCGGCTTTCACGGCCAGCCAGGTCAGGCCGAACACACCGACAGTCTTGCCCAACAACAGGCCAATCGCGATGCCCATTGGCACATGGTGGGTGAAGCTTTCGACAGTGACGCCGCTCAGCGACAGGCCGGCGTTGGCGAAGGCGAACAGCGGCAGGATGCCGTAGGCCACCCACGGATGCAGCGCATGCTCGAGGGTCAGCAACGGCGACGGTTCGGCATTTTTCGTGCGCAGGGGGATGCAGAACGCCAGTGTCACACCGGCCAGCGTCGCATGGACGCCGCTTTTGAGTACACAGACCCACAGGATCAAACCGATGATCATGTACGGCCCGAGTTTGACTACACCCAACCGATTCATCGCCACCAGCGCCGCGATGCACGCCGCCGCCAGGCCCAGCGACAGGGTCGAGAGTTCGCCGGAGTAGAAGATCGCAATGATCACGATGGCGCCCAGGTCATCTATGATCGCCAGGGTCATCAGAAACAGTTTCAGCGACACGGGCACCCGCTTGCCCAGCAGGGCCAGCACGCCGAGGGCGAAGGCAATATCGGTCGCGGTCGGGATCGCCCAGCCGCTCAGCGCGGGCGGGTTGTCGCGGTTGAGAAACCAGTAGATCAGCGCCGGTATCAGCATGCCGCCGATGGCTGCCGCGCCGGGCAGGACGATCTGCGAAGGCTTGGACAACTGGCCGTCGAGCACCTCGCGCTTCACTTCCAGGCCAATCAGCAGGAAGAACATCGCCATCAAGCCGTCGTTGATCCACAGCAGCAGGGGTTTAGCGATTTTCAACGCTCCGATCTGCGCCACCACCGGAGTGTCGAGCAGGCCGGTGTACAGCCACGACAGTGGCGAGTTGTTGATAATCAGAGCCAGGATGGCCGCGGCGATCAATAACAGACCGCTGGCAGCTTCCAACTGAAAGAAACGCGTGAAAGTGCTACGCAGAGGCAAGGTCGCTCTCCATCGAAAGGTCAAAAGGTGGAACACCCTAACCCGTACTGTTAGTTGTTAAAACAAAAGTTATATTCTTTTTTGTTATATGGCGTTACAACGAAGCTTTCCCGAGGCCACGCTGAGCCTAGCAGTTGCCTGACATATTGAGACTCAGCTGTATCTGTGCGCGATTCGGGTTTTTTCCTAAGCTGATGGACGAGCCTTCAAAAGGAGGTCGATTTTCTGCCCGATTCAACGAGAACCCTCACCATGAGCGACAACCGACAGTGGGCCCGCGAAGCCATCCGCATCATCGAGGCGGACTTCCAGCGTAGCGCCGACACCCACCTGATCCCCTTGCCACTGCCGGGTTTTGCGGGCATCGAGCTGTATTTCAAGGATGAATCCAGCCATCCGACCGGCAGCCTCAAGCATCGCCTGGCCAGGTCGCTGTTTCTCTACGCGT
>NZ_QAIU01000420.1:0-731 GCF_003061205.1 Pseudomonas sp. HMWF006 | reverse complement strand
GATGCTCGGTTTGCCGTTCATTGCGGTGATGCCGGCGACCACCTCCAAGGAGAAGATCGCGCAAATTGCCTTCTACGGTGGCCAGAGCCATCTGGTGAAGGATCCGACGCAGATCTACGCCGAGTCCGAACGTCTGGCGCGCGAGCATGGCGGCCACTTCATCGATCAATTCACTTATGCCGAGCGCGCCACGGACTGGCGGGCGAACAACAACATCGCCGAATCGATCTTCCAGCAGATGCGCTACGAGAAACACCCGGAACCGAGCTGGCTGATTTCCAGCCCCGGCACCGGCGGCACCACTGCGACCCTTGGCCGCTATGTGCGCTATCGCCAGCACTGCACTCGCGTGTTGTGCGCCGACGCCGAGCGTTCGGTGTTCTTTGATTACTACCAGACTGGCGACGCCAGCCTGCGTCTGGATTGCGGTTCACGGATTGAAGGAATTGGCCGGCCTCGGGTGGAGGCGTCGTTTCTGCCCAAGGTGATCGATGCGATGGTCAAGGTGCCGGACGCCTTGTCGCTGGCGGCCATGCATTATCTGGCGCAGCGTCTGGGGCGGCATGTCGGCGGGTCGAGCGGCACCAATCTGATTGGCGCATTGATGGCGGCGCAGCAGATGAAAGCGGCGGGGGAGTCGGGGTCGATCGTGGCGATTTTGTGCGATGGCGGTGAGCGTTACGCTGACACCTATTACGACCAGGACTGGCTCAAGGCGCAGGGGTATGAGT
>NZ_QAIU01000419.1:0-4151 GCF_003061205.1 Pseudomonas sp. HMWF006 | reverse complement strand
AAGGCAGCGATGCCGTCCTTCTGGCGCAGGGTTTCCATGCGCTGGCGACGACCGGTGAGGATCTTGTGCGGATACGCCTGATGACCCACGTCCCACACCAGCCGGTCATCCGGGGTGTCGAACACGTAATGCAACGCGATGGTCAGCTCGATGACGCCCAGTCCGGCACCGAAATGCCCACCGGTCTGGCCGACCGTGTAGAGCAATTCCAGGCGCAACTCATCGGCCAGGGTTTCCAGCTCGGCTTCGCCTAACCGGCGCAGGCCGTCCGGCGTGTTCGCGCGGTCGAGCAGGGGCGTGGTCGGGCGCTTGCGGGGAATCTCATGAAACGTCGTGGGCATCAGGCGAATCGTTATAGGTATAAAAGATGCGGCAGTTTACCTGATGCATCGCCCCCTGCCCACGCGTTGGTCTTTTTTGGCTGATTCGCCGTCAGTTGCGCCGCTCGACGATATACCGGGCCAGCTCGCGCAAGGGCTCGGCTGCCGCGTCAAACGGTCGCAGGGCGTGCAGGGCCTGGTCACGCAGTTCCAGGGCGTAGGCCTTGGCCACGTCGAGACCGAGCAGGGCCGGGTAGGTCGGCTTGTCGCGCGCGATGTCGGCGCCCTGGCGTTTGCCGAGGGTTTCGGTATCGCTTTCGACGTCGAGGATGTCGTCCTGCACCTGGAAGGCCAGACCGATGGCCTGTGCATAAGTCTGCAGGGCGTTGAGTTCATCCGGCTCGGCACGGCCGCTGGCGAGGGCGCCGAGCTTGACGCTGACTTCGATCAGCGCCCCGGTTTTGTGCCGATGCATCTGTTCAAGGGCTTGCTGGTCGAGTTTCAGACCGACCGAACCGAGGTCGATGGCCTGACCGCCGACCATGCCCGCCGGGCCTGCCGCGTGCGCCAGCGCCGTGACCTGTTGCAGACGGATGTCGGCGTCGAGGTCGCTCAGGCGCGGGTCGAGCAGGGCGCTGAAGGCCAGGCTCTGCAAGCCGTCACCGGCGAGAATCGCGCAGGCTTCGTCGAATTTCTTGTGGGTGGTGGGCTGGCCGCGACGCAGATCGTCGTCGTCCATCGCCGGCAAGTCGTCGTGCACCAGCGAGTAGGCGTGAATCAATTCAACCGCGCAGGCTGCGCCATTGGCCTGCTCAGCCTTGCCGCCGAGCGCTTCGCACGCCGCATAGGCCAGCAGCGGCCGCACGCGTTTGCCGCCGTTCATCACGCTGTAGCGCATGGCTTCGTAGAGGCGTGCCAATTGCGGCAACGGGGCGTTGAACAGGGTTTCCAGTGCCGCATTGACCCTGGCCTGGCTGGTCGCCGAATACGCCGCAATCATTCTGGCTGTTCCGCGTCGAAGGGTTCCTCGGCGAGTTCGCCATCGCGCTCCAGCAGCACCTGCACTTTCTGCTCGGCCTGGGCCAGCGCTGCCTGGCAGTCACGGGTCAGGCCGATGCCCTGCTCGAAAGCGGTCAGCGAGTCTTCCAGCGACAATTCACCGTTCTCCAGACGCTCGACCAGTGTTTGCAGGTCGGCGAGGGACTGTTCGAAATCCAGTGCAGCTTTTTTGCGGGCCATGGCGGCAGTTTCCGGTTGACGTTAAACCGGCGCGACACTAGCAGATAGGGGGTTTATGGGCAAATGAGGTGCCCCGTCCAAAGCCGCGCACATAACCCTGTGGCGAGGGGATTTATCCCCGTTGGGTTGCGCAGCAACCCAGGAATCAGACAACCGATACTCTCAGGAAAATCGAAGTCGCCGGTTTTACGACTGCTGCGCAGCCGAGCGGGGATAAATCCCCTCGCCACAAAGTTAATGTGAAATGTCGGGGCTGAGGCGTATTCGGCTCATTTTGTGAGCCGAATAACCGCTCTATTCGGCTCACGCTCAACAAAACTGCGTGATTCCCACCGCAAATGCAGATGTATCCGATTGTTAAAAAACTGCCGAATCGCTAATCTTCGCGCCTTCTACGACCCGGCAGTCACGGGTCTTTCAGACGAAACGCAGTTTCCACCGCTGTGAAGTACCGAGGATCGGGTGCAAGGTTTCGTTCAGGCATGGCAGGAGGCATTACATGCGTTCATTTCTTTGGCTGCTGATTGGCCTGGCCTGCGCGCCTGCGCTGCTCGCGGCGCCGAGTGCTGAACTGTCGGAACCGTCCGGTGGCTGGCGTTACCACGGCCTGCTCGATCGCAGTGAAAACCCGCAAGTCGCTTACCCCACGCCGCCGATCGACCGTGGCATTCAGCGCAATCGCACGATGATTCAGGGCCAGCTCAAGGCCATCGGCAATCAGCGCGGGCCGCACACGCTGGCGGTCAACGGCAATCCATTGAATCTGTACACCGACGATGACGGGCGTTTCGCCCGGCCGTATGCGTTCGGTGCCGGCTCCAACAGTGTCGAAGTGCGCAGCGCCGAGGGCCAGTCGCTCAAGCGCGTGCAGTTCTATGAAGCGAACAACCTGCGCACCCCGGCGAAGATCCGCGTGGTGCTGGGCTGGGACGATCCCAAGGCCGAACTCGATCTGCACATCATCACGCCGGACGGCCAGCATGCGTTCTTCGCCCACACGGCGCTGACCAACGGCGGCGGGCTCGATCCGGACTGCGTCGATGGCCCCGGCCCGGAAATGTTCACCATGACCGCGCCGCTGCATGGCACTTATCTGGTTTACGTCAACTATTGGGGCAACTTCGGCGACGGCGGCTATAACTTCGAGGAGGCGAGCAATCAGAACGAGGTCATCACCTCGCAGATCACGCTGGTGCTCAACGAAAACACGGTCGACGAAAAACGCGAAACATTCATCGTGCCCCTGCGGGCGATCGGTGATCTGCTGCTGGTCAAGACTTTCAACTATTAAGCATCCCGCACCACGGATGAACTTCGGGTTTTGTGAACATGAGTGATAACGCTGCTTCTCCGGCCGTCCCGACACCTGCCGGCCAACCTTCCCGGCGCTGGCCGGCGCTGCTGATCGGCCTGGCCCTGGTGGCCGGCGTGGCCGGTGGGCTCGGCTGGCTGCTGCACAAACCCAAGTTGCCGCCCGCTGCACTGGCCAGCGACAAACTCGGCCTGAGCCGCCCCGATGCGCTGCTGGAAACCCGCTCCCTGAGCCAGTTGCCCAAGGACCTGCTGACGGTGCCGTTCCTCAAGGCCACGCTCACCGAGGATTTCGTCTTCTATTACGAAACTCACGCTGACCGCCTCGGCCTGATCGGCAGTCTGCGCCGGATCATCTACGAGCATGATCTGAAACTGCAGGACAGCCTGATCGAACAGCTTTTCGATCAACCGGCCGATGTGGCGCTGTGGCGTGGTGCCGACGGGCGCCTGAAGGATTTCCTGCTGGTGATGGATCGTGGCGGGCTGGCAAAACTGCTGGAGCCGCTGGCGAAAGTTGCGCTGGATGACACGCAGCTCAGTCAGATGGGCGAACTCAAGGTCGGTGGCGATACGGTGCCGCTGTACCAACTGACCTACAACGCCAGCAAAGCCCTGCTGTTCGCTTCCCACGGCGACAAACTGGTGGTGGTGTCCAACCCGGCCAAGTACTACGACCCGCAAAGCGGTGCGTCTGAAGAATCGGGCCACGTCTCGCCACAAGCGCTGGCGGCGCTGCTCAATGGCGAAAAACTGTTCCCTGAAGCGTTCGGTCTGCCGGCGAACACCCCGGAAACCAAACAGCGTCTGTCGGTCAACGCCAGCGTCCTTGCCATGGGCTATCAGCGCTTTATTCCGAACTTCGCCGGCCTGCGTTTCGACATGGACGACAAGGGCTGGCACAGCTACCTCGCCATGGATGAGCTGGATAACCAGCCGGACTTCGATTTCAAACCGGTGTGGCAAGCCATGCCGCTCGGTGCCAGTGCCTGCGTGACCCTGCCGGTGGCCGCCGAACCGCAGAAACCATTGCTGGTGAAACTGGGCGCCGAAGAGGCCGTGGCGCAGACCCTTACCGAGCACGTGGCCGGCGCGGCGGGCCTGTGCTGGTACGCCGATTCGCGGCTGTACACACCTTTGCTGGTGGCGAGCCTGAAGGACGAAGACAGCAGCAAGCTCGATGGCGATCTCGGCAAGTTGTTTGGCTCGATGGTCGGCGCTTTCGAACCCAACGTTGCAGAAAGCGTGTTCCCGGTGGTCGAGAAGCAGGAAGGCCAGAAC